>CAMWLD010000132.1 GCA_947175005.1 uncultured Ruminococcus sp.
GAGCAGGCACAGCCATAATAGCTCCCGTGCCGAACCCCATCATAACATAATCGGAAATGTAAATGGGAATTTCTTTTCCTGTCACGGGATTTACCGCCGTAAGCCCCTCTATCTTAACGCCCGTCTTGTCCTTGACCAGCTGAGTTCTCTCAAATTCCGTTTTCTTTGCGCACTCCGCCTTGTAATCTTCAAGCGCCGCAATGTTGGAAATTTTATCACTGTTTTTCTCGATTATCGGGTGCTCCGGAGCAATTACCATAAATGTAACGCCGTAAATGGTGTCGGGACGTGTGGTGTATATCTTCAAGGCTTCCCCTGCGCCCTTTACCTCAAAATTAACAAACGCACCCGTAGACCTGCCTATCCAGTTTTCCTGCTGCGCCTTTATGTTCGGCAGATAATTTACCTCCGCCAAACCCTCCAGCAGCTTGTCCGCATATTCGGTTATCCGCAGATACCAAACCTCTTTTGTTTTCTGCACAATGTCGCTGTGGCAAACGTCGCACTTGCCCCCCTGCGAATCCTCGTTTGAAAGCACAACCTTGCAGCTCGGGCAGTAGTTCACCAAAGTCTTGTCCCTGAAAACAAGTCCCTTTTCAAACATTTTAAGGAATATCCACTGGGTCCATTTGTAGTAATTTTCGTCGGTGGTGTCCACTACCCTTGACCAGTCAAAGGAGAAGCCCACACGCTTGAGCTGCGAGGTAAATTTTGTAATATTCCTGTCGGTCACCTGCCTCGGGTGAATGCCCTCTTTTATCGCAGTGTTCTCCGTAGGCAAGCCGTAAGCGTCAAATCCAATGGGGAACAGAACATTGTACCCCTCCAAACGCCGCTTTCTGCTTACAGCCTCCAGCCCCGAGTAAGCCTTTATATGCCCCACGTGCATTCCCGCTCCCGAGGGATATGGAAATTCCACCAGAGCATAATACTTAGGCTTGCCGCTGTCAGCCTCTGCCTTAAAGCATTCATGCTCTTCCCAGTATTTCTGCCATTTTGGTTCAATTGTCTGAAAATCATATCTTTCCATTTTAAACTATCCTTTCCGATGATCGCTTAATTTTTATAAACAGTTTAAGAAACAAGTATACACATTGATTATTTTTTCTTAGCCCCGCACTTTTCGCAAACGCCCTTACCGTCGAATTTATGGGAAGCAAAGCTTGCCACGCCGCCGCAGGTCTTACAGTTTTTCCAGTGATAGCTGCCATTTACCTTATACTCTCCCTCGCCCTTGTGAGTGTGAACGGTGTAATCGCTTTTTGAAACAGTGAGCAGGGATTTTGAATATAAAGCCCGAGTATTCTCATCATATTTATAGTTCACATTCGAGGAAGAAACCGTGTATGTGTAAGATCTGCTTCCCTCTTTCCATGAGACCTTTTTCTCGGGAGTCGTTACCGTGCAGCCGTATTCATTGCTGTCCGCCCCTCCCTTCAGCAGAAACATATAAGGCATATCCATCTCTATCTCAAAATTCTCGTCGAATCCGTCCGTGTTGGTAATATCCACCAAATACGACTTGCCGTCCACTATGGCTATATTCCACATATGCCCGCCGCCGCTCATATTACCCGTAACAATAAAGCACTCCACCCCGCCCTTTTTGCACAGATAATAAAAGGCCTTTGCATATCCCTCGCAAACCACGTTTGTTTTGGGGTCGCCGTCAAATACCCACGGCATCTGCCAAGGATTTCCCCCCTCCATAGACGCGATCGCCTCATGGTTGTAATCCGTCAAAGCGCTTATTTCATCGCAGTAGCCCTTGATCTTCTCATAATCGCTCTTCCCCTCATATTTCGCCGCGATCTTGTCCGCCTTTGCAATGCTTGCCGCACCCGCTTTGATCTTGGCGCTGTCCACCGTGTTTGCCTTGCTCCCCTTATAATCGCCTGAAGGGATCAAATTTATGCTTGCATTTACTACCCTTGATTCACTGTAATAGCCTGCGGATATCTCGCTCTCCAAAAGCCAAAAGGAATATTCGGGATATTCATAAAGCAACGCATTGACAGCCTCCTGCCAGTATTCCGAAAGCTGTGAGGTGCTCACCTTTTTCGTAAGGGTGAGTTCAAATTCCGTCCCCGTCCGTTTCCCCTCCGAAATGTCCTTGCAAACCTGCAAAGTCTGGTCGAAGTAGCTTTTTGCAGCTCCCGTCAGCCTCTCGCTCCCCTGCTTGCCGAAGGGCGCAGACTTCGCGCTGTAGGGCAAATTCCCCGAATACTCTATCATCTCCGCCGAAGCATTCACCGGAAGCGCCGTCAACATCATAGCCGCAGCGACCAGACCCGAACAAATTTTCTTCCTTATTTTCACTTTCACAAACACTCCTTGCTTAACAGAGGCAAGAGATCAAGAAGCAAGAATAACATCATATCCTGCCTCATAAACTCCCGCCAAATATAAAAATTTCTCAACATAAGGCTCGGTCTCTTGCTTCTGTTATCAGAAATCTCCTCTGCCCACGTTTCGTTCGCAGAAAGCCTCTACCGACTTGTCCAACAGCAGGAAATAAGCCATAATGCCGAAGCCGACAGTCGGAACAAGAATAATAGCCTCTATCACAGTTATTATCCATGCAGACCCGATAATCTCTACTACTTCACCCGACCATCCACTTATCTCGAACATGGAAATAACATTGAATATTACCGAAAGTACACAGCCAAGTCCCAGCCAGTAACGGGAATTGTGGCTGCCGTTTTTGAGCCTTACGGAGAAATAAATACGGTATCCTGCCGCAATAACAGTCCTGAACGCAAAGGATAAAAGTCCTCCGATTATATCCAGTACGGAAATGATAATAATTATCGTAGAAATGACCTTTGCGATTTTAGCGCCTCTTTGCACCAGCGGTAAATCCTGATCCATCATATCCCAGTAATCCGTCCTGCCGCTGTTCTGACTCATGCCGCCGCTTGCGCTCCCGGGATTGACAGGCGCATATGTATTCTGCCGTCCGTATCCGCCCTGCTGATTTTGCATATTATGCATATTATTGGGAGAATTATACGACGAATTATTCGCATTATTCCCGAAATTATTTCCCGAAGCATTCGAGCCGTACTGCCCGTTCATTCCCTGTCCGCCGTATTGTCCCGTCTGTCCGCCCGCAGGCGTGCCGGACATTTCCGAAAACGCAGGCGCACCCGACATCTCCGATAAACCTCCCAAACCTGTCGAACCGTTACCGCCCGCCCCGGGCTTATCAAGACTTACCGTTTTTTCAGCCGCAGCGTTTGCTGCAAACGTGCCAAGTTCGCTTCCGTCCATTTCGCTGAGCGTAGGCACAGCCATGTCCTCCAGCTCGCCGCCCTCATACTCATAGGAATAATCCTCATCATGGTAATCATGCTCACCCGAGCCGCTTTCGGAAACTGCGTTTTCCGTAACAGAACCGCCCTCTGCATCGCCACCCGACTTCTCCGGGTGCTCCAAATCATCCAAGCCCTCCGTGGAAGGCAGTTCCAAACTCATCATATCTAATTCGTCCATTGTAACAGACCCCTTAATATAAAAATTTTATTTAAAAGAACCGCAGTATTTTTATCCGCATTTCTTTTATGACCTTTTTTACTGCTCCGCCGTCCACTCGGAAATATCAATTTCCTCGCCGTCCGCCCAAAGCCGTTCCAAATTGTAAAAATCCCTCTGTTCACGGTTAAAAATGTGCACCACAATATCCCCGTAATCGAGAATTACCCAGCCGCACCCGGCAGTGCCCTGTATCTGATTAGGCGGCAAACCAAGCTCTTTCAGCTTTACCTCCACCTCATCCGCCAAAGCCCTCGTCTGCGTGTTGGACATTCCGTCGGCGATAACAAAATAATCCGCCAGAATAGTAAGCTCTGTGATTTTAAGTACTTTTATGTCCTCCGCCTTTTTCCTGTCAAGGCATTTCACAATAGCCCTAAGAGTTTCATTTTGCTGCATACTTTCACTTCCCTTTCGGATATCAGAGGTTAGATGTAAAAGGTAAGGTCTATAAGCTTCCGCCAATTACCCATCGCCTCATTATTTTTTACGAAAAGCTTCGCATTTATTTATTTATTAAGTATTAACGCCAACCGGCTCATTATTAATTATTAATTATTAATTATTAATTTAATTATGTTTCTTTCCGGCATAATAATTATACGCTTCCATGGTGCTTTCGGGAATAAGGGACTTCTTGTTCACCACATCCTTTACCGAAAAGCTAAGCGCCTCCAGCATGGCAGCGTCCACATTTTCCATGGCAAGCTTGCGCATTTTTCCCACGTCCTTGTAGCTTCTGTCATCTCCTGTCAGGTCAGCAAGATAAATTATCTCCTCCAACAGGCTCATGCCCGCTCTTGCCGCCGTGTGATACCGCACCGCATTCAGAATATCCTCGTCCTCTATCTTCAGAATATTCTCGCAGTACCACGCCCCCGCCGCCGAGTGATACAAGGGCGGAATCAGCTGCTCCGTTGCAGTAAAATTCCTGCCGCATTCCAGCGCCATTTCCAGCTGCTCATTTTGGGGTATCTCCTTGCAAATGTCATGCACCAGCCCCGCCACATAAGCCTTTTCGCTGTCCCCCCCGTGCTTCTTGCTAAGCTTTACCGCCATTTCCGCCACATTCAGACTGTGGGCAAACCGCTTTTTAGAAAGCCTTATTTTAAGTATCGCCTTTATTTCCTCCCGGTCGTACTCGCAGTATCTCCCCGGCATATTTCGGATCACTCCTTTGATTTATCTCTCATATTTCAAGTCCGCCAAAAGTGCTGTATCCATAGAAACATCAGCACATTAACACATTAACACAGCGACACAGCAGCCTGTGACCGCCGCTTTGCCGCACCGCCTGTCGGACATTTCCCTTTAAAACGGCGCTCCTACCCATTTTCACGCCTGTAAATTTTATTCCCTATAATATATTCTACTACATTTTTATCCATATAGCAAGTCAAATCTTCATTATTAAGAATTTTTTTACGAATTTCGGTAGAAGATATCTCAAAAGGAGTAGTCGGAATTATCCTCACATCGCCTCCCAACCGCCTTATTTTCTCGGCATAACGGTAAATTCCCCCCTCGCAGGCGTTGTCCGCCTCCGACCTTGCCGTAGCCGCAATGACAGCATTCGCAAATATCTCCTCCGCATTTTTCCACCCGGGCAGGCTTTCCAGCGAATCGCTCCCCACCGCCAGAATGATCTCTTCCCCCGGAAACTCTTCTTTTAATACCCTAATCGTAACATACGTGTAACTGGGACTTTCCCGCTTCGCCTCAAAATCCCGCACCTCGCATTTGGGAATATCCTCAAAAGCAATCCTGCACATCTCCACCCGCTGCATGGGACTTGCCCCGGAAATTTCCCCCGCCTTAAAAGGGTTCACATATGCCGGCATGATAATCACCCGCTCTATCTCGGGAAACCCCCTTATCAGCGACCTCACCGCATTCACATGACCCAAGTGCACCGGGTCAAAGCTCCCCCCGAAAAGCGCCACAGCCCCCATCAGCCCTTTTTCCTCTCCGCCTTAGGCAGTTCTATCTTGGGGTCTTGAGGATTTCTCTTAAAAAGCACCAGCTTGCTGCCAATGGTCTGAACGATCTCGGACTTTGTCCCCTCCGCCAGCATTTGCGCCGCCTCCGCACTCGTCAGCAAAGCGCTCTCCAATACCTTTATCTTCACAAGCTCCCTCGCCTTCAGCGCATCGTTCACCTGTACCATGTGATTTTCGGTTATCCCGCCCTTGCCTATCTGGAAAATGGTATCCTCCTTAGCGGCAATTCCTCTTAAATAAGCTCTCTGTTTGCTTGTCAGCATAAAAATTCTCCTTGCAATTTTATTTATTTTACGGTTAAATTTCTTTTTATCGTTGATTTTTATGATCGGTCTTACAAAAAAATCCCCTGATCTTCACCGCAGCTTCTCCTTTGATTCTTCACTAATTCGCCACAAATCTTCGGTTGATCTTACAATACTGTTTGGCGGCACTTTAGTGAGTGCTTTCAATATATATTCAAAGAATTCAAAGACATTTTCAAAAGCTTTTCGAGCAAGTCCGGGCATTTCTTTTATTCCATTCCAAAACCCACTCTCCCTTTCTTCCGACACCGTGGACTTGCGTTCCGCAGTCCGCTCACTTTCCGCAGTCCGCTTGCTTTCCTCAGATTTACCCCCCGAGCTTTCCGAAGAATCCGGCTTATCCGCATTTCTAATATCTTCATTAAAGTAATGCACACATTGAATTATTCTATTCCTGTCCTCCTCCGAATTTCCCCACCAGTAGCTGTATTTTGAATTTTCCATTCGTTTAAGAACCGCAGGACTAAACACCTTCTTACAGCGAAAATTCTCCACGCTCCGCCGTCTGACAATCACCTCAATAAAATTCCGCTTATTCCTCGGAATACCTATAACAACAATATTTTCATTCCCCATTCCCCCAAATTCCGGATAAACATAAACCTTAGTCCCCGCCGAAAAATGCTTAGTCCCGTACTTTATCTCATGCTCCTCCCCGAACTCATGTGGCCCCACAATATTCCCCACAAGCCACCATAGCCACTCCAGACCGCAGGAAGCTGACCCGCCTTTATTTTACTA
>CAMWLD010000133.1 GCA_947175005.1 uncultured Ruminococcus sp.
AGGAACTGGAGGATCTGGCGGCAAGTATTAAAACAAATGGACTTATTCAGCCGATAATAGTCAGACGGGTAGATGTAGGATTTGAACTTGTGGCAGGGGAGAGGCGGCTGCGTGCGGCAAGAATCTGCGGAATGACGGAAATTGCCTGCATTGTTATTGAAACTACCGAGCGTGGATCGGCAATGATGAGCTTGGTGGAAAATATGCAGCGAAAGGATCTTAACTTTTTTGAAGAAGCAGAAGCAATAAAGACCATGATTGACCTTTTCGGACTTACCCAGGAGGACGTAGCGGTTAGGTTGGGAAAAACTCAGTCGGCGGTTGCAAACAAGCTGAGACTTTTGAGACTTAGCAGAAATGAACGGATAAAAATTATAGAATACGGATTTACCGAAAGACACGCCCGTGCGCTTTTAAAGGTGGAAAGCGACGAAATGCGAGGGGACATAATACGGGAGATTTACGAGCGCAAATTGAATGTTGATAACACTGAGAGACTTATAGACAATGTAATGAAACGGGATAAAGAGCTGCGGAGAATAAAAAAATGCCGTGGGGCATTCAGGGACGTGCGCTTGTTTGTGAACACTATTAACCATGCCATTGAGGTAATGCAGGCAGCGGGAATAAATGCGGAAGTTACGAAAAAGAATGAGAAAGAATACATAGAATATGTTGTAAGAATACCCAATTAGAAATAAGATATTCAGGCACGAGCGTATGTTCGTGCCTTTTTGTTCCACGTGGAACATTTTACGATTTGAACACAGCACCGTGCCGTCATTTTACAAATTTGTAGAATGTATCAGCTTTATTTGCTAAATTTTATATCCTTTGTCAATTGCAAAAAAGAGTGGGTAATGGTATAATTAAATATAGAAAATCTAAAAATGACAAAAGGAAGGATAAAATGGCGAAAATTATTGCGGTTGCCAACCAGAAAGGCGGCGTTGGCAAGTCTACTACAGTTGTAAATCTGGCAGCTTCGGTGGGGATAAGGGGCAAAAAAGTGCTTTGTATTGACATGGATCCCCAAGGAAACACCACCAGCGGATTCGGAGTAAGAAAAAAATCCGTTTCCGTTACAGTTTATGATATTCTCATAGGTCAGCGGAAAATAGAGGAAGGCGTCATAGAAACCGCATTTAAAGGGGTTTCTCTTATCAGCAGCACTTCCTCGTTGGCAGGAGCGGATATTGAGCTTGTTAATCTGGACAACCGTTCCAACAGGCTTAAAATGCAGCTGCTGACTATAAAAAATGACTATGATTACATATTTATCGACTGTCCGCCCTCTCTTTCTCTGCTGACTGTAAACGCCCTTTGCGCTGCAGACAGCGTGCTTATACCGCTTCAGTGCGAGTATTATTCTTTGGAGGGACTTTCACAGCTTGTGGAATCAATAAAAATGGTGAGAAAGCACTATAACCCGAATATTGATATTGACGGAATAGTTTTTACCATGTTCGATTCACGGCTTAACCTTACAAATCAGGTAGTGGGGGAGGTTCAGAAGCATTTCCCTCAAAAGGTCTACCGAACGGTAATTCCCCGTAATGTAAAGCTTTCCGAAGCCCCCAGCTACGGCAAGCCCGTTATATATTACGATAAAATTTCCCGGGGAGCGGAGGCTTACGAAAAGCTTTGCGAGGAAATGCTCAAAAGGCACGGCGTAAAGGACGTAAAGCCGAAGCAGACCAAAAAGAAAGTTACCATAAAGGCAAAGGGAGGAAAATAAAATGGCGCTTGGTGCAGGCTTGGAGGCAGTCTTTGCGGATAATTCTCTTGACAGCAGCGAGGTAATGACATTGCGTGTCTCGGAAATTGAGCCGAATAAGGGACAGCCCCGAAAGAATTTTGATGAAAATTCAATCAGAGAACTGGCAGATTCCATAAAAGAACACGGACTTATCCAGCCTATTATAGTCCGCCCCACAGGCAACGGCATGACTTATCAGATAGTGGCGGGGGAGCGGCGCTGGCGTGCCTGCCGTATTCTGAAAATGGACGAAGTTCCTGTAATTATCAAGGATTTTACCGATTTAGAGGTTGCCCAGATATCTATTATAGAAAACGTCCAGCGAGCCGACCTTGACCCGGTGGAGGAAGCTGTTGCATACCGTGAGCTTATGGAAAGCTATGAAATGACCCAGGAAAGAGTTGCGGAGGCAGTGGGAAAATCCCGTTCATATATTGCCAATTCCCTGCGGCTGCTTAATCTGCCGTCCACGGCTCTTGAGGCACTGCAAAAGGGCGATATTACCGTAGGTCATGCAAAAGTGCTCCTTTCAGCTGAAAATGATGAGGATATGAACGGCGCACTAAAGGAAATAGTCAAAGACGGTCTGAACGTAAGGCAAACGGAAAAGCTTGTAAAAGGTATGAAAGAAAGCAAAAAAGAATCACCCGAAAATCCCTCCGAAAGCCGTCAGATGAGAAACTATTACGCCGAAACGGAAATACAGATAATGGAAGCTATCGGCAGAAGAGCAAAAATAACAGGCGACGGCAGCGGCAGGGGAACTATTTCTGTGGATTTTTACGATAAAGACGATCTGTACAAGCTTGCAAGCGGTATTGTCGAAATACTGAAAAGCGAATAAATGTTCCACGTGGAACAATAATAAAGCCTGTCTTGTTCTGACAGGCTTTTGTTTATCTACATCAGAGACAAAATATCCTCCGAAGAAAGATTAGGCTGGGCTGCCTTGTTAATGGAAAAAGCCAGCAAATGTGCCGTTCTGTCGATCATTTTGTCAATATCTCTTGGCGTTACCATCATATTCGGCAAATGCTTGTCGGGGGGAGAACCTGTTATGTTTTGCACAATGCTATGCATATCCACAACAGTAGGCACACCGATCGCTATTACAGGCATACCGAGAGTTTCCCTCGAAAGCTCTTTTCGCCTGTTCTGTACCCCCGAACCGGGGGAAATTCCCGAATCCGTTATTTGAATAGTCGTTCCCAGGCGGCTTATGTCGCTGCATGCAAGAGCGTCAATAGCGATCACACAGGTAGGGTTCACCTTGCCGCATACTGCCTGTATTATCTCCGATGATTCTATCCCTGTCTGCCCCATTACCCCCGCCGAGAGTACCGAAACACTGGAAAGATCAAGGCTTGCCAGTTCCGAACCCGCATTGCTCTCCGCTACGTGCCGTGTGGCTATGACCCTCCCTGCCGTGCGAGGGCCCAAGGAATCCGGGGTAATGTTGTCATTTCCCAGCCCTACCACCAGCAGACGGCTAAGGTCGGGGGCAAGAGATTTTATCTCCGCTGCAATATTATCCGACTGCTCACTAAAATCTTCGGGGTGTGCCGAAAGACGGTCGGTCTCCACGGTAATGTACCTCCCCTTGTTTTTGCCGATCTTTATCCCCGCAAGAATATCCTCCACAATAATTTCCGTCACTGTGCAGACCGAGCTTTTGCGCACTCTCTTGCGAATGCCTTTGGGCAGACCGCTTGCTTCGGTGTTTATCATCTCCACCGCAAGGTCCGTGCGTGAGGAATTGCTCCTGTTCATTGAAAAACTCCCTTTCAATAGACTTTTTAAGATAATTATGTGCAAAATATCTAAAGTTACCCATAAAAATCGTATGAAAATTTTACATATAGCCACTTGCGATGATTTGCAAAATATGGTATAATATAAAAGCAAATGCTTTGGCCGACAATAAAGCTGTTTGCAAATTGGATTAACAGACGTGTTCGGGCGGTTCATTTACGCCTTTGTGAAAGTCTTTCTACGTGTCCGGGACTTTTTTATACTGCCTTAATCCGTAAAATATAAATCAAAAAAGAACGATAATCGGAGGTTTATAAGTTATGCCTAACATTAAATCCGCTAAGAAGCGTGTAAAGGTGATCAAGAAAAAGACCCTGCGCAACAAGATGATAAAGTCCAATCTCAAGACCGTTATAAAGGCAGCAAATGCCGAGACCACTCCCGAGTCTGTAAGACTTGCTATCAAGAAGGTTGACCAGGCTTGCGCCAAGGGCATTATGCATAAGAACACCGCTGCAAGAAAGAAGAGCCAGCTTGCAAAGAAGCTTAACGGCTGAAAATGATAATCGTGTCGCTGTTCGCTGTCCTTTTTAAAGGACAGCGATTTCTGTTTTACAGTCAGTTATTATTGACATATTGCTGCGGCAATGTCATAATTTTCAGTAAGATAAATCGAAATTAAAAGAGGTATATATGGAACAAAAAAATATGGAAAATCGGATCGAAAAAGTTAGAGAATATGTAGACAATGTGCTTTTAAATATGACTGATACAGTCGAGAGAAGATGCGCCTATTTACATCTTTACGGAGTTGCGCAGGCGTGTGCAATGATTGCACAAAAAAGAAAAGAAAATGTCGAATTGGCAATAGTAGCAGGTATGCTCCACGATATATTTTCCTATAAAACAATGGATCATCAAGATCATGCACATAAGGGTGCCGTTATGGCAAAAGAAATATTGAATGAGCTTGATATTTTCGATAATTCAGAAACAGATATGATATGTGATGCGATATACAATCATAGCGATAAGGCAGTTAAACAAACCCCTTTCAATGAAATTTTAATTGACGCCGATGTACTGCAGCATTATTTATATAATCCTTTTTTGACTGTTTCGGAATCTGAAAAAATGCGATTAGAAAACCTTAAAACGGAGTTTTGTTTATAACGTAAAAAAATCCTGATTTGTGCGGGTAATACAATATCAAAAACAGCACGAAAAAACACATCGCCCTTTTTTATATCCACAAAAAACTCAAAAATCCCCCTTGCAATTTTGTGCACAATGTGGTATAATAAATAAAACAAAAAGCTTTGGCAAGAAAACGCAAAGACTTTTTTCGGGAGGAAGATAACATGTCTGAAA
The DNA here is from genome assembly GCA_947175005.1 of uncultured Ruminococcus sp. Lineage (GTDB taxonomy): Bacteria > Bacillota > Clostridia > Oscillospirales > Ruminococcaceae > Huintestinicola. The sequence goes on from CAMWLD010000133.1 coordinate 4,883, forward strand.
AAACAAGAATAATCACAATAGGCAGACGCTTCGGCAGCGGCGGCAGACTTATAGGCAAAGCCCTTGCGGAAAAAATGGGCATAGGATTTTTCGATAAGGAGCTTATAACCCACGCCGCCAAGGAAAGCGGACTTTGCGACAGCTTTATGGAAAATTTTGAGGAGACCCCAACCTCCAGCCTTTTGTATTCCCTTGTGATGAATGCGGGCAACGGCGGCTTTTTCGCAGGCAAGCCCATTGAACTGGTAGCCTATGAAGCACAGGTAAATGCGGTAAAAGCCGCAGCCCAGAGCGGACCTTGCGTAATAGTCGGCAGGTGTGCGGATTATATTTTAAAGGACGATTATGATGTGGTAAGCATTTTCATCACCGCCTCTCCCGCATACCGTGCGGAATATACCGCCAAAAGGGAAAATATTTCCATAAAGGAAGCCTCCCAGCGTATAGTTAAGGTCGACAAGGCAAGAGCCTCTTATCACAACTATTATGCGGAAACCAAATGGGGCGCTTCGGACAGCTATGAGCTTTGTATCAACAGCGAACATCTGACCGTTGACGCAGCGGCAGAACTTATTAAAAGTTATATTGAAAACAGAAAGTAAGGAGCTTTGAAAATGCGCTATACAAATCCTGTCATAAAAGGCTTTTACCCCGACCCCAGCGTTTGCTTTGCAAAGGGAAAATATTATATGGTATGCAGTTCATTCCAGTATTTCCCCGGAGTGCCCTTGTTTGAAAGCGAGGATCTGGTGAACTGGAAACAGATAGGCCATGTGCTGACCCGCAAAACCCAGGTGCAGCTCGAAAAAGTGAACAGCTCGGGAGGCGTTTTTGCCCCCACTATCCGCCATAATAACGGCAGATTTTATATGGTCACCACCAACGACACCACACACGAAAATTTCTATGTCTATACCGACGATATCTACAGCGAATGGTCCGACCCCATTAAGATAGACCGTGACGGGATTGACCCGTCTCTGCTGTTTGACTGCGGCAAAACATATTTCCTAAGCAACGGCACCGACGATAACGGCGAGGGGGGAGTTGTTCAGTGCGAGATAGACATTGCCACAGGAAAAAAGCTCTCCGAAAGCAAATGTATCTGGAAAGGCTCGGGAGGACGTTACCTTGAAAGTCCCCATATGTATAAGATCGGCGAATATTATTATTTAATGGCAGCCGAGGGCGGCACGGAATACGGTCACATGATAACATACGCCCGTTCGAGTTCCGTTTGGGGACCCTTTGAAAGCTACGAACACAACCCCGTCCTCACCAACCGCAACAAAGCCCCCGAAATTATCCAGGGCATAGGCCACGGCGACCTTATCTGCGGCAGGGACGGCAGCTGGCACATTCTATGTCTCGGTTTCAGGCAAATACATATGTGGATGCCCTATCACACCCTCGGCAGAGAGGTTTTCCTTATCCCCGTTACCTTTGACGATAAAGGCTGGTTCACCGCAGGCATTGACGGCACAGCCCACAAGGAATATGATATTGAGGGGGATTTTGCCCAGAACCGCAAGAATATTTTCACCTTTGAAAATACCGCTTGGAATGTGGACTGGTGTCATCTCCGTCACCCCGATATGTCAAATTACAAATTTACCGAAAATCAGATAGAGCTTACAGGCACAAACA
>CAMWLD010000134.1 GCA_947175005.1 uncultured Ruminococcus sp.
CCCCTCCCCTCTCTTTGGGTGTCCCCCTTTGCATCATCACTTGCAGTTGCCAGCCAACCCACGTATTTCACGAACAAAGTCACATTTCATTTGACAGGCAAGTCACATTACCCAACAAACCAACGCATTTCAATAATACAAATAGCCCTCTCCCCGGCGTTTGAGGGGAATCACAGCCCCGTGGCGTTTGAGCGTAAATTTTTAATCCCAAATGGAGTGAATTAATAAATGAAGATCATTGAGACCCGACCCGGCAAAATAAGCCTGTCCGCCGAAAACAGCCTGCGCAAGGAATTTCACGGGAAGCTATTGTCTCCGTTCAATAAGGCAGTAAAGGACTACCGTCTTATCTCCCCCGGAGATAAAATTGCAGTGTGCATTTCGGGCGGCAAGGACTCTATGCTTATGGCAAAGCTGCTGGAGGAATATGCCTTGCGGGGTGGCAATATCACCCTCGAATATATATCCCTCGACCCCGGCTATAACACCGAAAACGCCCTTGCCGTAGAGGAAAATGCACAAAAGCTGAATATCCCACTGAAGATATATCCTGCGGAGATTTTCAGCTTTGTGAATACCCTGAAAGGCAGTCCTTGCTTTATGTGCGCCAAGATCAGACGGGGCAGTCTTTATGCACGCGCAAAGGAACTGGGCTGCAATAAAATAGCCCTCGGCCAGCATTACGACGATATTATAGAAACCATTCTCATGAGTATGATCTACGGCGGGCAGGTTCAGACTATGATGCCAAGAGTGCACAGCGCTAACTTTCCCGGAATGGAAATTATCCGCCCCCTTTACTTTGTCCGTGAGGAAAATATTATCCGCTGGGCAGAGGCAAACGGGCTTTCTTTCATAAAATGCGCCTGCCGTTTTACCGCAGGGGACGAGCCGGGTACGCGCCAAAAAGTAAAGCAGCTTATATCGGAGCTGAAAAACGAAAATCCGCAGATAGAGAGCAATATTTTCCGCAGCGTGCATAACGTTAAGCTTTCCGAGCTTATGTCCTACAAGGATCTTGACGGAGAAGTGCACAGCTTTCTGGAAAGATTCTGAACGGCTTGGCCGCCGCAGTATAAAATAAGCCCTGGCGGAAATAATAATTGTCGACCGACAGCGGTCATTTGATAAACTATTCAAAAAATCATACGGAAATGCAGCTTAAAAATATTGCTGATTTAAAATGTTAAACCGATATATTATATCTGCCCATATGCCGTTAATTGTATAATTTGTTATTATTTTTGACAAAATCCGCTAAAATTAACTCTCTTTACAAGCCTGTTAAGCGACAATTAAGCCAAAATTAACAGTATTTTAACTATAATGTTTAAAAAATATAGACATTTTTGCTTGACTTTTTTTCGACATTGTGGTAACATTTTTATTAAGAAGAGTTTTTCATAATTTTACTAACGGGATCAAGAGACCGTCGGCGGTTACCCGGCAGCTTTTGGAAATTTCATATACAGGAAGTCAAAGGGTCAGTACCGATGTGCACAAGCTTTTTTAATGACGAAAGGACAGGTGGTATAATGCCGTTAAAGGACAAAGTACTCGGAATACTTGAGGATAACCGTGGAAAGAGTGTTTCCGGAAATAAGATTGCTGCGTCCCTTGGCATGACAAGGAGCGCCATCTGGAAGGCTGTAAAGCAGCTTCGTGAAGAGGGATACACTATCACCGCTGTTACCAACAGAGGCTATTGCCTCACCAGCGAGAATGATATTTTAAATGAGCCGTCCATAATCTCCTATCTGCGGACAGAGGAGCTTGGGCGCAAAATGGACATTTTCAAGACTGTGGACTCCACCAACAGCTTTGCCAAAAGCCTGGCGCAGCTGGGTGCGGTGCACGGGCATACGGTCATTGCCGAGCAGCAGACAGCAGGCAAGGGCAGGCAAGGCAAGCGCTTTCATTCGCCCGTTAATCAGGGGCTGTATTTAAGCGTTATCGTCCGTCCGAAGCTGTCGCTGGAGTATGCGCTGATGATAACTGCCTGCGCTGCGGTTTCCGTGGCAAGAGCCATTGAGGCGGTCAGCGGACTTGAATGCAAGATCAAATGGGTCAACGATATTTATGCAGGCGGCAAGAAGCTTTGCGGTATTCTCACGGAAGCGTCTGTGGGCATAGAGCAAGGCGGGCTTGATTATGCGGTCATAGGCGTGGGTGTAAATGTGAGCAATACTGTTTTCCCCAAGGAGCTGGAGGGCATTGCCACAAGCATAAGAGCCGAAACGGATAAATCCGTAAGCCGCAGCAAGCTGGCAGCGGAGATACTCAACAGCTTGGAGTATCATTTGGGTCGGATAACCAATGAGGACTTTATGGAGGAATACCGCAGGCGTTCGATACTGACAGGCAAGCGGATAACCGTGATACAGGAGGACAGGCGTGAAAACGTGGTCTGCACGGGCATAGACGATATGGGCAAGCTGCTGATACGCCGTGACGACGGCAGCGAAGAGGCGCTTTCCAGCGGTTCGGTGCTTATGGAGGGCGAGCCCGAGCCTGTAGTTGAGGTAGAAGAATAGAGATTAGACAGAGGCTATAGCTTTGTAATTTCACCGACAGGTGAAGCCTTACAAGCTATAGCCTCTTTTTAAAAATATTTGTTGAAATGCACTGTACTGATCTTTAGTTTACGGAAGCGATTACTTCGATCTCCGCAAGTACATCCTTGGGCAGCCTTGCGACCTCCACGCAGGAACGGGCGGGTTTGCTTGTGAAATATCCGCCGTAAATTTCGTTGAATTTTGCAAAGTCGTTCATATCCGCCAAAAAGCAGGTGGTCTTGATAACGTCGTCAAAGGTGCAGCCCGCTTCGGCAAGCACCGCTTTGAGATTTTCGCAGATCTGACGGGTCTGCCCTTCAATGTCTGCCGCCTCCACATTTCCCGAGGCGGGGTTTATGGCTATCTGCCCCGAGGTGAACAGCAGGCTGCCGCATTTTACTGCCTGGGAATAAGGGCCTATGGCGTCGGGGGCGTTTTTGGTGTAGATCTTTTCGGACATGGTAAAAACTTCCTTTCGGGTTTATTTTGGGGTAATTTTGCGGAAAATTCATTCGGATATTTCCGTCAGAAATTACCTTGTGTTAATATGATTATATCACGGTTCGGGAGAAAAATCAAGAGGAATCTCACATAAAATATCCGCACTTTTCACGGTGTATATCCGAATCAGGTTTTCGGTGGAATATATGCGTCAAACTTATATTGATAAATTTACAAATTATACTTGCAAATCCTGCGAATATATGGTATAATAATAACATATTGCTGTGTAATTGCAAAAACAGGCAGAAAATGTTAAGAAAAAATGCCCGAAAAAGAAAGGAATGTTTATAAATTATGAAAACATACGGAATTATCTGTGAATACAATCCGTTCCACAACGGCCATATCCACCAGATCGAAGAGACCCGCAAGCAGACGGGGGCTACTCACATTGTGGCAATAATGAGCGGAAACTTTGTTCAGAGGGGCGAGCCTGCGCTTATTGACAAGTTCAAGAGAGCGGAGATCGCCGTTAAAAACGGTGTCGATCTTGTTATTGAAATGCCCGTGCAGTACAGTCTTTCCAGTGCGGAGTTTTTCGCAAGGAGCGGCATTATGATGCTGGGTTCGCTGCGGTGCGTGGACGGCGTTTCCTTTGGCAGCGAATGCGGCAGCATTGAGGAGCTGCAAAAGTGCGCCGACGCTGTTATGACTGTGTCTACCCAGGAAAATCTGAAGCCCCTTATTTCTCAGGGAATGAGCTATCCCCAGGCTGTGCAGCAGCTGGTAAGCCTTAACTATGGGCCTATGGTAGGGGATATTCTGAACAGTCCCAACAATATTTTGGCGGTGGAATATCTCAAATCATTGAAGCTTTTGGAGCTGAATAAAATTTCTCCCTTTACCGTAAAGCGTGAGGGAGCGGAGCATGACAGCGACAAGCCCTCGGGAAATATTGCCAGCGGCGAATATATCCGCAGGCTTATTGACGACGGCGAGGACTTTTCGCCTTATGTGCCGGGGGAGACTCTTGACACGGTCAACGATTTTGACGATAAGGACAGCCTTTGCTGGTTTGAAAATCTGGAGAGGATAATTCTCTTTAAACTGCGCACCATGACGCCTCCGGAAATGGCAAATCTGCCCGATATGGATCAGGGGCTGCTTAACAGAATATTCCAGGCTTCCCGTGTGGCGGTTTCATTGGAGGATCTGCTGGATAAGATAAAGACCAAGGCTTACACCATGGCAAGAATAAAGAGGATTCTTTGCAGCTGCCTTATAGGGTCACGTGGTGAGGACTTGCGCGTTCCCCCTGTGTTCGGGAGAATTCTTGCGCTTAATGACAGAGGCGCAGAGATCCTTAAAATGGCAGGCTCGCTGCCCGAGGATAAACTGTCCATTCCTTTCAGCTCATCTTTGAGAGATTTTGTGGAGCAGGCGGAGGAGCTTAACAAGCAGGGAAATAAAAACGCTCATCAAAGAATAATGCGGTCGGTAACTTTGGCGGATATTTCGGGAAATATTTACGGACTTGCCTCCAGAGAGATCCGTCCCTGCGGTATTGATTTCACTTCTAAGATATTCTTTGACAAGCTTGACGGCTTTGTTTCCGAGCTGCCCGAGGACCTTGAAACAACCGCCCACACGGGAACTGCCGAGGAAGTAAGGAAAGCCCGTGAGGAGGACGCTAAAAAGCGTGAGGCGGCAAAATCGGATGATAAAAAGGACGACGGTGACAAAGAATGACCGAGGAAAAAATCAGCCGTATCAATGAGCTGTACCGCAAGTCAAAATCCCCCGAGGGGCTGACGGAGGCGGAAAAAGCCGAGCAGGAAAAGCTGCGCACCGAGTTCAGACAGGGTGTAAAAGCCAATCTGGAGGGTCAGCTTAAAAATATTGAGATCGTCGACAAGGGTTAGTTTGTCGACAAGGAGTAGCTTGTGGAAATTATTGACTATTTTAAATCGGACAATCCCGATCACTGGCTTGCCGAGATTAAAAAAAGCGACTGGCGGGCGGCAGCATTTCTTGCAAATCTTATTGAGGAAAATTCCTTTCACGAGAACGTAGGCGAGGGTACACTGCTGCTTCTTACCGAGGGGGACAGTTTAGTTTCATTTCTGACGTTCGCAGAACGGGACTGCATTGATGATAATTCTCTGTATCCTTGGATAGGCTGTGTTTACACATTTCCCGAATATCGGGGACACAGGAATGTGGGCAAGCTTATCCGCCGCTGTGAGGAAATTGCTGCGGAAAAAGGAATACCGCAAATATATCTCTGTACAGATCATATCGGACTGTACGAAAAATACGGTTTTTCATACATGGAAAACCGTATCGACCTTCTTGGCGAGGACAGCCGTATTTACCGAAAAAATATTTCCGAAAAGGATAAACGAAATGCTTGATTTTGATATATCGGAGCTGCGTACGCCCTGCTATGCGGTGGACGAGCGGCTTATAAGGCGGAATATGGAAATACTTAAAAGTGTTTCCGATAGAACGGGCTGCAAAATTTTGCTGGCTCAAAAGGCTTTTTCAATGTACAGTCTTTACCCGATGATGAGTGAGTTTTTGGCGGGAACTGCCGCCAGCGGACTTTACGAAGCAAAGCTTGGATATGAGGAAATGCCGGGCAGGGAAGTCCATATTTACTCTCCCGCCTACCGCCCCGATGAATTTGAGGAGATCACCCGAATTTGCGGACACATTATTTTTAACAGCCCGAGGCAAAAGGAACGTTTTTACCCGCAGGTGGAAAAGGCGAGAAAGTCGGGCAGGGAAATAAGCGTGGGAATGAGGGTAAATCCCGAATATTCCGAGATCGAAACGGAAATTTACAACCCCTGCACCCCCCGTTCACGGCTGGGAGCGCATGAAAGCGAGTTGAATGACATTGGTCTGGAGGGTGTAGACGGTCTGCATTTTCACACCCTCTGCGAGCAGGACAGCGGCGCGCTGGAGCGGACTATCCCTCATTTTGAAAAAAGGTTCGGGCGCTATCTCAAAAATATGAAATGGCTCAACATGGGGGGCGGTCACCATATCACCCGTGAGGGCTATGACATAGACTGTCTTTGCAGAGTGATCGACCGCATTCGTGAAAAGTATGATATACAGGTCTACTTAGAGCCGGGAGAGGCTTGTGCCTTGCGGGCGGGCTTCCTAATTACGGAGGTTCTGGAGGTACGGAGTGCAGGAGGAAATAACCACGCCATAATCGACGCTTCGGCTGCCTGTCATATGCCCGACGTTACGGAAATGCCCTACCGTCCCGAAATAATCGGCAGCGGTAATCCCAAAGAAAAGCCGTATACTTATATTATCGGCGCACCTACCTGCCTTGCGGGGGATATCATCGGTGAATATTCCTTTGACAAGCCCCTTTGCGAGGGTGACAGACTGGTGCTTACCGATATGGCGATCTACACCATGT
>CAMWLD010000135.1 GCA_947175005.1 uncultured Ruminococcus sp.
ATTGTCGTCCTTATCGGGAATGCATACGCTTAGCAGGTGACTTAGATTCGTCTTGTTGGACGTGCCCGAGGCAGAGCTTGACCGTTCAAGAGTATCCTTGCCCATAGCGCAGAGAATTGCCGCAAAATTTTTCACGCCGCTTATCCTGTTGATACTCCTTACAGCTTTTGAGTAAAGCGCATTTGAATCCCCACGGCTCAGTTCATGGTAAAGCACAACGTTTAAAATTTTATCGTAGACTTTCGCAGCAAAACGCAGCCTGTCCAGTTCCTCTTCGGTGTAAGGAGACGTATTGTCACGGCTTTTTTCCGCAAATTCGTTTGCCAAAGTTACTGCATATCTTTGACTGTACTGCCTGTAGCCTCTTGTCATTGACCGTTGTCTGCCCTGCTCCATATAAACCGAAGTGACCTTTGACAGTTTATCAAGTGCAGGGATCAGATTTACGGGAATGTCCTTATCACTGCGGGCGTCAAGGGAGGAATCCCCGAATACATACCAGTAAAAGGTTCTTTCGGAAATTTCCCCGTAATATGCAGCCTGTGCAAATTCGGTAATGCCGGGCGGATTTATGCCAATTCCGCCGGTGGTGAATATTTGTTTTGTATCATGATATCTATATTTCGGTTCTGCGCCGCATTCCTGTAAAAAAATATATCTGAGAGCTATTCTCTCCTTGCTGTGCTTCGACCGCAGGCCTCCGCTCCAATTAATGATCTCGCAAAGCTTTGCGTGCCCGATAATATGGGAAACACTCGCCGTACTTCTGTCCGTCTCTGTCCATGTTACAGGCTTTTTATCCTCATCATCGGAAACCTTTAAATACCACATCATCATTGCAAATGCAAGCCTGCGGCAATGTTTGATATAATTTGGGTAATCCTCCATTAACGCCGTGAGAATAGTTTTTAAATGAAAAGCATATTCGGGTTTTACATACTTTTCAAAGCCCCTGCCGTAAGCGCCGATTATGTATTTTTCCGCCCTTTTGGTAAGTCCGCTTTTACTGCCTCCGTTGAAGGTTGCTGCTAAAAGTGCTCTCATCAGCCGCTTTTCGTCTAATTTACGCTCCTGTGCCCACTTGCGCCAGTCGTCCATAAAGGGAGCTGTACGTTTGCCGTTTTCATCCCTGACGTAAAAAGCGTAGGCAGGGCAGTCAAAAGTATATGCAGTTCCGTCATTAACAAACTCACGCTCTCTGTTAGCGATCATAAGCTTGTTAAGACTTTCATTATCCTCTGCCGCCTGCAAATAGGCTGAACAATCGGTTTTCTTTTTAGCTGGCTTTTTAAATTTCTCGGGATAAAGCACCGACCCTATCTCGGAATCGGGAAAATATTCCATAAAAAGCTCTGCACATTCACGCATATAATCCCCCTCGGGAAGCACGGGCTTGTATGCGTCCTCTTCGGAAAAAAGCGACTCGGGAGCGTCGGCATTTTCCGTCTGTCCGCCCGCAGACAGAATGCTGTCCAGCAGTACTTTTTCTTTGGTGGAATAATTTTGGGCGGACATTGCAAGGCTGCGGCATTTTTCAAAAAGCCCACTCCTTTTTTCGTCCTTGGATATCTGCAATATCATATCCAGAGCGGCGGTGCGCTTTTCCTCTTTTTTATCGCCCAGCAGTCTTGAAACAGAGCCGTAAAGCGCCTCGTCGGGCTGCTTTATAAGAAGGGAAATAATATTCGCCCGTGCGTCTGCCGCCTTATATTTAAGCAGTTCTTCCATTTGAAGGTGATCCTCGGGAGTAAGTTCGACACACCCTACAGCAGCAAAGGCTGCCCTGCGTGGATACTCTCCCTTGTCGCACAGAGAGGCAATAAGCGTTCTGCGCTGAATTTCTGTCCGAGGTTCGCAAAGAAGCAGGGGTATAATACCGTTCCTGCCGCCCGGGTCTATTTCATTTAATATTCCGCATATTTCGTCGATCTTACCGTCATCCTCAAGATAGCTGGCAATGCACGCCATTTTTTCCGCAACACTGGTTTTTGCAAGCCTCACAGAGTGCCACGGGAAAATACATGGGGAAAATTCAATCTCCTTTCCCTTGATGTTATCCTTGATTTTTTTAAGAATACCGTAATATTCCTCTGCCTCTTTTTTATCCTTAAATTCGCCGCCCTCATAGGGAAGCCTCTTTGCACTTTTTGGAAAACTGCCCCCATAGCGGGCAAATCCGTTTTTGGAATTTACATTGTCCGTATTGCTGCTGCAATTAAGCATAAATCCGTACATATATACCGCTGCAATATCCTTTTCCATATAATGCTTTTTTAATACCTCTTTCGATACATCGCACATAAAGGTGCCGTCCTGCAAATTCGGAATAAGATATCCCGCAGCCAGCAGCTGATGATGAGTGCCCTTTTCGGCAATTTCACCGATAATCTTCCTGGCATTATCTGCCTCATAAAAGCACTCCGCCCACAGCGCCATGTATATTTTCATGCAGTCCTCACTTGCAAGGTATTCTCTCCGCTTTTCCTCACTGTCAATGCACTCTGTTATAAGCTCCACTGTTTTCCCGCTTATTCTTTCAAGGTCGGAGGATTCCTCCGTCATAAGCCCCGTCCATGTACCTACAGCCCTTTTTACAGAGGAAAATCTGATAAGGTTGTTGTCCGCTATGACCCCAAGCAGCAGCCTGAAAGCCTCCGCAGTGCCGTGATCCGCATTTTCGCAGACAGCCTGCCGCACACCCTCCTGAAGTCTTGCTGCCAGCAGCAGCTTGCCAAGAAGCTCATGCATTTTAACATTGCTGCTCTTTACGATTCCACTGATAAGATTATAGCTTACCCCAAGCTCACTGTCACTTTCTCCCATAATAATATCGGTTATCTTTTTTTCAAGCTTCGTATTCCCATGGTCAAGCTCATAGGCAATGGGGCTGCTGTCATAATAGTAATATGATTCAAGTCCCGAAATAAATTCCTCTGTGTCCTTTGATACCGTTCCCAAAAGAACAGCATAAATTTCCTTGTTTATTCCATGACGCCTTCGGTAATTTTCAAGGGCATCTATTATATGCGGAAAATGCACATCATAACGGGCAGTGCGGAAGGATCTTCTGTACCACCCCGATGTATACTGCCATTTAATGCAGTTATCCACTGCGTAAAAAAGATATTCCTTGATTCTTTCCGGCACATCATCACCCAAAAACCAGCCCAGTCTTTTCTTAATAAAATCCGACGGCTTTTTGATTTTTTGGGTTCTGAGCCCCTCGGCAAATTCACATAAAATGCTGCTTTTCCAATATGCCTCATCTCTTGCGTTTTTAAGATCGTCCAGAAACGCTTTCTTGTCCTCGTCCAGGTCTGCGGAAGCCTCATTTTCTGTGCCTTTCGACTTTGCCTTATCAGTAAGCCCATACATCAAATCCTGTACAAAATTTTTCAGCTTTTTGTTATCCATAATCTTTTCCTCCCGATTTATTATTCGCTCCGACTATAACAAAATCGGGGCGTGTCCGTTGGTAACGTTCATTTTCACTTTTGATTCTGCGATCACCACATACTGCCCGAAAGCATGGTAAGCTTGATAAATGTCACACTGTCATTTTCCGAAAGGGATATGCTGTCCGAAAGTTCCCCCGCTTCCCTTTCCCCTATAAATATGCGGAAAAGTCCGTCCTCATAGGCTTGCAGCGCATTTTCCGCTGCCGTCTTTTCGTCAGCCTCGTTTTGGGAATAGTTTATCCCGAAAGCTATTTTGCCAACGTCAGCCATATCACGGATATCTTCATCCGTGATAGGTTCGGCGCTGTCACCTTTTTTCACCCTGCTGTTGTACGCCTCCACGCAAGTGCGCACAGCCTCGGTTATAAGTTCACCGACCGTATGGGGAACACCCCGGATAAAAAAATCCTCGCCGCTTATTTTATCCCGCTTTGCCCCTATTTGCTTAACGTTCACCTTTATGTTCATTTTACCTATTTTCTCCTTTTATGATCTTATCAAAATATTTACCCATTTATTGGTTTGATTATAGCATATTTTTATGTATATGTCAATGCTCAATATATTTTATTTTCCAAAACCAAATACAAATAAATATTGCGATGCCAAAAAATTTAAGCGGTAAAATAATGAAAGAACAACAAAAAATAAGTGCAATATAAGCTCCATTAGAGTATAATGTTAATACATAACCCAAGGGAATATATTGTACTATGATTACTTGCTGCAAGATGCTGTCAACCCAATCAGAATAAGGGATAAAATTATGCAGATTAATTTATTCATGCGCTTCTCCTTGCGCTTTAGATCGTTTTGATAATTTTTGCCGGAACGCCGCCTGCAACAGCATTTTCGGGAACGTCCCTTGTCACAACAGCACCCGCCGCAATTACAGCGTTATCGCCGATAGTCACACCGCCGAGAATCGCTGCATGAGAGCCTATCCAAACGGCGTTATCATTATCGAACCTTTTTCCTTTGCAAACAACCACAAAGGTTTTAAACTCCTCAAATCAAAGCTTGATTCGGTTATCATGATAGTTCCGTGTATCAGCAAATTGAACGGAGCTATTGTCCTTGCAGTTTGTGATACTTTTAATGTATCAGTTGGTATTGTTTTCAAATAATTATTTTTCCAGCATAAAAAACTTGTGTTCGCCACCACATCATAATACAGTCGACCGTTTTTATTCGCAGTTCAATTCCGATCTCAATTTAATAATGTCAGAATTATCTGCACTCTACTGAAACGTGTATTTCATTGTAATTAGCACAAGTTTATCCACCATATAAAAATACATCACCCACTTATGCATGAGGTATAGTGCACATCAAATATATATCACAAATCCGAACACACCTCTTGTAATGAATGTGTTCAGATTATGTATGACCGGCTCCCTAATCATAGCTATATTCAAACTAAGATGTAAACAAACTATCAATATTCATCTATTCACTTTCTATCTTTGTGATACATTTTCAAATATATTTTATGGACTAAAGGTGCACAAAACCAATTTAAAAACATAAGTATAGAAAAAGCAAAAGCCCGCAAACGGCTTGTTTACAGGCTTTTTATGGCAGGGGGCAGAAGGATTCGAATTGTATTTCTCGGTATTTTAAATTTAACGTAATATGTCGCAAAGCATGTAAAATAGCCATTTTATGATAAGTTACAGAAAGCAGGTATTTCTGTTTTTAATTAACCTTTTGTAACTTTAGCGGACAAATAGCGGACAAGTTTGATATACCCTTGTATATTTCAAGGAACTGTTGCACACTGCAGCAGTTCCTTTTTACTGCTTATTTATTGTTGCTCTCCGATTGACTATACTGCGCTTGATATTCTACAATTTTCTTAATATCGATCAGCCTGATCATATCATTATCAGCAGCAACTGCGTTAAGTTTATCGTCAAAACCGCTTTCCGAAAATAAATAATAGTAAAACTCCGCCTTTTCTTTCTGCGGAGATAATTTGGCAGCAGTATCAAGATATTCGGATAAACTGAACGGCTTTCCCTTAAACTTGCACTCACCAACAAGATATTTATCAGACCTCTGAGAAACCGCAAGCAGGTCGATCTCTGTCTCCTGCACTTCCGTACTGTTTTTGCGGCGCACTGTTGTTTTTCCCCACCAACGTCCCATTCGCTTGTAACGAAAAGGCAATTGATTTGCTTTCTGCAATTCTCTTACATATTCGCGGCAAACATCTTCAAAAGCTAAGGACGCAAACTCATGCAGATTTGGCTTGATCGCATATTCAAACACACCGTCCACATCACCGCTTTCAAGGTTGGAATAATTTGTGAATACAAAAGCATACCAAAAGCGAAAAAAATTATCCGTCAACCGATAAAGTCCGCGGTTGGTTTTTGCACGCTCCTTTGTGCCGTCATTAACGGAAAATTCACGCTCAACAATTTCAAGTTCAATCAAATTTTTCAGATAAACACTGGTTTTGGATGTATCTTCCACCAGCGACTTCATGCTAATATCATTTAACCTTGTATTGCCCAAAGCCACCGCTTCAATAATAGAATTATACAACGGCGTTTCGCGAAGCTCCTGCTTAAGCAAAAATTCCACTTCGCTATACAGTGTACAGCCCTTTGTCAAAATGTTTTTTTTGATATTGTTTTTCAAGGAAATCTCAGGGTCAAATTGTCTAAGATAATGCGGAATTCCTCCCAGAATAGCATATGTGATTATTTTGTCACGATAATTATAATTCGGAAAAAACTGCATTGCGTCATAAAACCCCATAGACTTCATTTTATAAATATCGTTGGCACGACCGTACAGCGAATTTTTTTCGGCAAGCAGTTCCTTTTCAATAAAACTCACAGCGCTGCCGCAAAGTACAAGCATTACGTTTCTGTCCTTTAAAAGCTCGTCCCAAACGTTTTGCAGAATGGACGGAATACTTTCATTTCCCTTGCACATATACGGAAACTCGTCGATTACCAGCAGC
>CAMWLD010000136.1 GCA_947175005.1 uncultured Ruminococcus sp.
TCCGCCGCCTTTTCCTCCTCATATTCCGTCAGCTTTTTTTCGGGGTTTTCCGCAAGGTCTATAAGCAGAGAAATGTTATTTCCGTCTATCCACCTGTCACGCCCCCGCTGCCAGTCCTCGGGACGTATGCCGTCGTTCGGAAAAGGCGGTGCTTCGAAATCATTTACAAAAGTAACATAGCCGTGATCCGCCGTATGATAATGCTGATGCAGACATGACCAGCCTACAGCTTTCAGTTCATTAAAAAGAGAACCGTCAAAGCTTTCGTCGGGCAAAATATACTCCATAGCAAGCTGATATTCCCGTCCGTCGTCCGGATATTTTCCCTTGTATTTTCCAAGATGTTCATCTCTGCCAATCTCACCGAAAATGTCCTCCGCCGCACTGTACAGCAGCCACATAAGGTAGCCGTAACCGAACTGATTTCCGTAAAAATCAAGAGCCGTTATCTTATCTTTAACTGCCAACAGCTTTTCGCTGATTTTTTCGGGGAAACCGCCGTCATGAAAAGCCTTGTTTGCGTATAACTTTGCTTCCATATATGCCTGTTTTGGGAATACACAGCAGTTGGAAAGATATTTCCCCTTTGCGGGACTTATGAGCAGCCTTTCCTCTGTCATCTTTTCGAGAATTTCTTCAAGATAAACAGGTGCGATACCCATTTCGTCCGCAATATCGTTTACGGACTTTTGCGACGAGCGGCAGATGACCATTGCCTGCTGAACTATTTTTGAACTGTTCATAAGATTTGAAGCCTGCATAGCCGCCCCGCCCCAGCTCCAGTCCACATGTGCAGTGGCATAGCTGTAAGTACCGATATTATTCATATTATCAAACCCTTCCTTCAGCTTTTTTCTTGCGTCGAAAAGCCTGCCCTTGACCGTGCCCACAGGGATACCCAGATCATAGGCAATATCGTTTACAGACTGTTCCCTAAGATAAAAGCGTATCAAAATTTCACGGTATACCGAGGCAAGACGTGAAAGAGAATAATTCAAAGCGGAAATATCTTCCTCTGCAATAAGCTTCTCCACAGGCGGTGCAATGTCGGCTGCTATACCGCCCGCCTCCTCTAAGGGCAAATGCGGGCTGCACTTGTGCCTGATATAATCGGCATATTTGTTCCTTGCCATTCGCCAGTACCAGGAATAAAAGCTTGCAAATTCCCTGCCCGACCTCAGCGCATGAACAGCCTCATACAGAATATCCTGCGCCAGATCCTTTGCCGCCTCACTGTCGGAAATACGCTTTACACAGAAAAGATATGTGTTTTCAATAAGCTCTTCATTTAAAATTTCTTTCACGTTCTCACCCCGATAAATATGATGTAAACCGATTTACGCTATATAAGTCGAAAAATTCGGGGAAAGGTTGGATAATTTTAAAAATTTATTCTTCATACCCCGCCTCACGGGAAATTTTTTTCAAATAGGGCAGTTCCTTTTTCAGCTCCCGCTGCACACTTTGCTGCCAGAAATATTCACCTATAAACAGAATGCGCTCCACTCCCCTCTTTTTTATTATCGCACTTATAAGCCGCTTTGGTGAATAGATTATCCTGCTTGCGGTTATTATCTCCTTTTGCAGACAGTATGGCGATATTTTTTCGGGATAATGCACCACCTTGCCGATACACCTTGACCAGTCCCCTTTGATAAGCCTGTCCTTGTGGCTCTCGTAGGCGGCAGTCCCCGGAATGAAATACATTGACTGAATAAGCACTCCGCTCATATTATTATGTATCACAAATTCAGCAAGCCTTTTTCCGACGCCCTCTGTGTGATTATCCGCACCCACTATGAAAAGCCCTCTTACCCTTATATTATGCTTCTGAATGTTCTTCACCGAGCGGAGAATTTCCTCATAGCTGCTCTTTTTGCCGTTAATCCTGAAAGCTTCGTCCTCCAAAAATTCTATCCCCATTGCCAGCTCATCAAAGCCCGCTTTCTTTAAAAGCTCCAGCATTTCATCATCAAAGCCTACCTCATATCTTGCCTGAACCGTAAAAGAATATTTTATCCCCCTGTTAATGATCTCATTAAGAACCGCCATTGCCCATTGCCTGTCCGCAAAGAAATTATCGTCGGTTATCCATAAAAGGCGGGTCAGCCTGTGGTGTCCCCTGTCGAAAAAGTCAATGGCACTTTCTATATTATCCACTACATTTTCCGGAGAACGTGTGCGCACCTTTCTGCCGAATGCCGCCACCAAAGCGCAGTAATCGCAGTTATGAGGGCAGCCCCTTGATGCATGGACCTGCGGCCACATGGTGTTATGCCCCGCCATTTTCTTAAAGTTATAGCACAAATTATTATCGGGGATCGTTTCAATATTTTTCGGCAGACACGCCCTGCCGCGGTCAATAAATTCCTTGCCCGAAAATCGACACAGCCCCTCAAAATCGGGAGTTTTACCCTTACGAATACAGTCAATAAGCTGCAATATCGTTTCGTCACCCTCGCCTGCAAGAACATAGTGACAGTGAGCGGCCGCCTCCCTTGGGCAAAGTGTAGCGTGCAATCCCCCCATTACCACAACAGCCTTGGAATTCTGACGGATATGATCCGCAAGGTAATATCCCCTGTCGGCAGAAAAAGTGAAAATACTTATAAAAACCATATCGGCGTCCAGAACGTCCTCCCATATGATCTTTGAAATGGATTCGCTGTACATCAAAACGTCATCATCACCGTTCCCTGCGGCAATAGTAGCCAAAGTAATAAGCCCTGTGGACGGTGTTCGGATATATTTATCATACACAAACAAATTTTGTACGGACGGACGGTAAGGCGGATTTCCCGGTTCAATAAAACGAAGCTTCATACTAAGTCCCCTTTATGAATTTTAACAAATATTATTATATCATACAAACATTAAAAACACATTAGAATAAGATTAAAATCGGATTAAAAAATTTACGGAAGCTATTGCAACGGAGATGAAAAAATGTTATAATAAGTTATTGAAAAAACAGGGAAACAGAAAACTGTAACAAAGGTGTGTGAAAAAATGCAGGTAAAATTTTATGACAGCGCAGACGATACATTGCTTAAATATGCTGTGATCATATCAAAGCATAATAACAAATGGGTCTTTTGCAAGCACAGGAAAAGAGATACATTGGAGATACCGGGCGGACACAGAGAACCCGGAGAAAGCATTGACGAGACCGCACGCCGTGAACTGTATGAGGAAACAGGCGCTGTACGTTTTGAGCTTACACCCGTATGTGTTTATTCGGTCGAAGACTTCGGAATGCTTTATTTTGCAAGCATAACAGAATTTGAAAAAGAGCTTCACAGCGAGATCGAAAAAATATATTTGCTTGACGACCTTCCCGATAAATGGACATATCCGCTGATCCATCCGAAGCTTATCGAGGAGGCTGTAAGGCGTGGAATATGTCAACTCTGAAATGCAAAATGCTTGACATATTTTCCCATGTATGATAAAATAGGTTAAACAAGGAGGAATTTATTATGAACAAGGTTAAAATTACGGTACTTAAAACCACATTTGACAAGTCACTTGCAGAAGAATACGGCGCAGAGGGACTTACCGCCTGTCCTATGATGCGTGAGGGGCAGATATTTTATGCGGATTACGCAAAGCCCGAGGGACTTTGCGACGAGGCTTGGAAAGTCATATATCAATATGTTTTCGCCCTTGCCCACGGTTCGGGAGACGGACTTTTTTATTACGGCGACTGGATAAGAAAACCGGGAGTTGCGATCTGCAGCTGCAATGACGGACTGCGTCCCGTTATTTTCAAACTGGAGGCAACCGATGAAAAATCGGAGCTTGATTATACTCCTGTAAGATGATTTTTAAAAGGATATGATAGGAATGAACATAGAAATAAGAAAATATACCGAAAACGACCTGACGGCAATGACCGAAATATGGAACGAGGTTGTGGAGGACGGCATTGCCTTTCCCCAGGAGGAATTGCTTACGGATAAAACGTGCATGGACTTTTTCGATTCCCAGACCTACTGCGGCGTTGCTGTAGATACAGACAGTGGAAGGGTAATGGGACTATATATTCTTCACCCCAATAACGTCGGGCGGTGCGGCCATATCTGCAACGCAAGCTATGCAGTGCGCTCGGAGGCAAGGGGTTTACATATAGGTGAAAAGCTGGTCAGACACTGCATTAAGCATGGCAAGGAATGCGGATTTAAAATACTGCAATTCAACGCTGTGGTTGCAAGTAATATCCACGCAAGACATCTTTATGAGCGGCTGGGATTTACGCAGCTTGGAACTATCCCCAGCGGCTTCAAAATGAAAGACGGACGGTATGAAGATATTTGCCCTTATTACCGTGAATTATGAGGTGATATGCACATGTGGGGCAGTGTTCGTGTTGAGGTCGTAAAAATAACGGATTATTCCTGTCCAATATTTGTAGAATGCGAGCTTATTGACAGCCATGGAAAAAAGCATATTTTTCATGACAAGCATCCTATATTTTTCAGTAATTATGATGTTGTTATTCCTTGCAGAGGCGAAATGAACTGCAAAATAATTAAGAACAACTGTGATACTGTCATTATCGACACATCTGAACCGGACGATATAGAATCGGACGAGGGGAATTACATATTTGAAGTTGATAAGGAACTTGTGAAATATAAATGCTGAAGCTGCATAAGCGATATTATAACGGTAAAAAAATATTATAAAAACGACCCCGAAATTTATTTTTTCGGGATCATTTTTATTTGGTTCAATTTTTTTTATTCCAGAATCAAATAACCGTTCACGCCCGCAATGCCGTTGCTAAGGTCGCCAAGGTAATTTACGCCGTTAAAATCAAGGCTTATATTTTCCGCTCTGTCCCTGTCAACGATAAAGACAAGATCGTCTGTTACGCTCTCCCCCGAAGTCATTTTTTTCCAGAAAAACTGCCCTGCGCCGTCGGTATTATTGGGACAGCTTATCCACACAGCGCCCCCTGTCCTGTGCCAATTGCAGTCTTGTGACGGCAGAGGACGGTATTCCTCCCCGGAGAAAGTGTAATTGCCGTTATCAAGGATATTGTAATAGGAAATATCGGCGTCAAGAGGGACGTTTTCCGCAGTCTCCCCATAGCACTTTGCTGTAATGTTTACACGCAAAAATATCTGTTCGGCAGCTTCCTCTTCCAACGTAAATCCGGGCGTAAAATCCTCGCCGCTTAGCAGCACTTCACGAATTTCTGCTTTTAAAGTTCCGTCCGAATTTAAATGATCGGTTTCATAAATGTAATGCTCACGGGTGTAGCTTTTCAATGTGCCGTCGGAGTTCAGCCATTCGGCAATATCATAATACGGGTAAAAATTATCCTTATCAAGCTCGCCGCAGCTTTCAAAAAATTCCCACTCATTAACGGTATATCCCATTCTGTCCGTCCTTACCTCATTGCCTGAAGAAATAAATTTCTCCCTCGGCAAACCATTGCGGAGCAGTTTAAGATATGCCTCATATTCGGCAACGTCATTTTGAATCTGCTGTTTTTCTTCATTTTCAATGTTGACTTTTTCCTCATCGGTTGGGAAATTTTCCTCTCCCACACGTGTGACAGTCAGATTATCCGCAAATTTCAAAAGAACATCGGTATCAATATTATAATCCCCATAAATTCGGATAACAAATCCCTCCTCGGGAGAAAAAAGCAGAATATCCTTGCCGTAAAGATATTTATCGGCATTTCGGTAGGTTATAATATCTGCCTCCATGCCGCAGAGAATGCTTTTTTCAACATTTTCAACTTCAATACTGCTGTTTTTGAATGATTCCAGTTCATCCAGATTATTGGTGTTGTAAACAGGGAAAAGGGTTATTCCGTGACCGTAATTGTCCACGGGGTAATATTTCCCGAAACCGTCCGAAACAAACCCCTCGGGAATATATCCGGGCGTTACCTCAAATACACCCGGCTGCAATTCGTAGTTTATGTCAAAGGAATAAGTCAGACGACCGTTTTCAACCCTTTCATTCCTTGCAAAATATAATCCCACAGCAGCAGCGGAAATTGCAGTAACTGAAACTACAGCGGCTGCAACTGCCGCGGCAGCGCTGATTTTAAACTTTTTCAGCCTGATCTTATTTCCCGAATTGATTTCCTCTAAAGCAGATAAAACCGCCTCATGAACTTCATCGGGAACATTGCCGTAAATATCAATCTTACTCATAAAAATCTCCTTTCAATTTTTCCCGCAAAATATTTCTTGCACGAAATAACCTTGTTTTGACCGCAGACAGCGAAATTTTAAGCATTCCGCTTATCTCTTCCACAGAAAAGCCCTCACAGTAAAAAAGCACAAAAACTATGCGGTATTTTTCATCAAGAGCGTTCACTGCTTCATAAACTTCATGTCCGGATTCATCTTCAAAATGCTGTCCGGGTGCTGCAATATCCTCAATACGTT
>CAMWLD010000137.1 GCA_947175005.1 uncultured Ruminococcus sp.
GTCTGCCCCCTTTGGCCACTCGGGAACTCCTCCGTATTTGATTTTCTAACCTCTAAAATCGGGGCGACAGGACTTGAACCTGCGGCATCTTGCTCCCAAAGCAAGCACTCTACCAAACTGAGTTACGCCCCGCCGTCTTTAATATTATTCCCCTAAAAGAGCCTATCCACAACTAATTCATAATAACATATTTGAGGCGGATTGTCAAGTCTTTTTCTAAAGTTGTACCGAAATTGTAAAATGTTACAAAAGTGACCTTTGTGTGTTTCCGAATAATTGTAATTATGTATAATTTTTTGGGGAAAATGTATAAAATTCGCAATAACTGTTGCTTTTTTTTTCTTGATTTGGTATAATATAAGTTGTATAAGTATGTCATTTTTATTATATTGACCACTATAGCAAAATTGCCGGCAAAATTGCCAAAATGCCGATCTTGCAGCGGCGGTCAGTATATGATGACCTTGTTTATACACAGCAAAGGAGCTGCAGCAGGCATATGAAAATTCCCTTTCTAAGCAGAATGGTAAATGAACAGTTTAATTTCATAATGCCCAAGGCTCTTTTGGCGGATCTGTTGGTTTTTGTTGCTGCATTGCCCTTTTACGGGCTTCGGCCGGATGTTCCTTTGGGGCTGCTGCTGGGCACGGCTGCTATGACGGCGAATTTCCTGCTTTTGGGATATTCCGCAGAGCGGGCTGTGGAAAAGCCTACGCAAAAAAGCGCTCAAAGGTATATGTTCAGCTTCTATCTCATTCGCCTGACTGTTATGGGGGCTGCTTTGGTCGTGGGATTTAACTGTGACGGGATAAATCCTGTGGCAGCGTTTCTCCCTCTTTTATGGCCCAAGACGATATACACGGCGGACGCAGCAATAAAGCATTTCAAAGACAGAGACAGGAAATAGGAGACAGACAAATCTGAGGGAAAGGAGGGTGACTGTTTTCTATGGTTAATAAAATCGCCGCCGGGCTTTTTGCTGCGGCAGAGGGCGCTGTGAAGGCTTTTGACACCGAGCTTCATGTGGACGTTGTGGGTCCTAAGAAGATGATAATCTTTTTTAACGGTGATACGGAGCTTTTCGCCATTTCCGAAACGGTCGTTACGGGGTGGCTGCTGATAATTGTGCTGTTTGCGCTTATGTGCTGGCTCACAAGCGACCTGAAAGTGGTTCCCACGTCGAAAAGGCAGGTTCTTGCCGAGTGGTTCGTCACGTTCTTCAACAACCTTGTAAGGGAAAATATGGGAAGCAAGATGATGCATATGGCACCTTATATCGCCACCGTATTTACCTTTGCGCTGACGGGTTCGCTGGTCAGTGTACTGGGGCTTCGCAGTATGACCGTTGACATCAACTGCACCGGCACATGGGCTGCCGTGACATTTATCCTCATAACCTTCTACAAGATAAAGAGCAACGGATTCGGGGGCTATCTCAAAGGGTTTACCGAGCCTGTGCCTGTTATCACGCCCATTAACATACTTAGTGAAGTCGCTACGCCTACGGCTATGGCGCTTCGTATGTTCGGCAACATTTCCAGCGGCATGATCATCGGCTCCATTGTTTACGCTTTTCTGACGGTACTCAGCAATGCGGTGTACAATCTTATCCCTGCATTGTCTTCGGCTACGTTCCTGAACAATTTCCACATTCTTCAGATAGGCGTTCCTGCGGCGCTGTCGATCTATTTTGACTTTTTCTCGGGCGTTATCCAGTCCTACGTTTTCATAATGCTGACTATGGCTTATGTGGGCGACGCTGCGGGGAAAGAGGACTGACCGGGTTTTCTCAAAATCCCAAAGGCAATTTATTAAGAGGCTTTAGAAGCCATGGCGACAAAATGTTTACAAAGAAAATGTACATACATTTTCCGAAAATAAAGTTTATGGAGGTAAATTTCTATGAATATGATGACTGACGAACAGGCTATGCTTTTTGCAAAGGCTATCGTACTCATGGGTCAGGGTATAGGCGCAGGTCTTGCGCTTATTGCAGGTATCGGCCCCGGTATCGGTGAGGGCTACGCTGTAGGTAAGGCTATCGAGACTATCGGCAGACAGCCCGAGGCTAAATCCTCTGCCACCACTACGATGTTCATCGGCTGCGCAGTTGCGGAGTCAACAGGTATTTACGGTCTTCTCGTAGGTATCATTCTGCTGTTTGTAAATCCGTTCTTAAAGCACCTTAGCTGATAATACGGATAACGGCAGAATAGGGAGGAAAGTGTAAATATGAATATTACAAGTCAATATTTTGATTTTTTCAGCATTGAGCCGAGTACAATAATCGGCGTTCTGTGCAATACTCTTATTCTGTTTTTACTGTTCAAGAAATTTCTGTTTGCTCCTGTGAACAAGATAATCGAAGAACGGAAGGCGCAGGTTTCAAAGACCTATGAGGAAGCCGACGCCGCTCTTGCATCTGCCAAAAGCAAGGAGACCGAGTACAATGAAAAGCTTGCGGCTGCCAAAAGCGAGGCGGACGAGCGTGTTAGAGAGGCTACCAAAAAGGCTCAGCAGCGCTCCGACGAGATCATCGCAAATGCAAAGCAGGAGGCCGCAGGGCTTGTTGATAAGGCTAACGCCGACATTGAAAGGGAGCGCAAGCGCGCTGTAAACCGCATCAAGGACGAGATATCCGATATTGCCGTAACTATTGCGAGCAAGGTCATCGGCAGAGAGGTTGCCGGGGACGAGGAACAGGATAGGCTTATTGATGAGTTTATAGGCGGTCTCGGAGAAGACGAATGATCCCCTGTAAATGTAGGAAAGGAGTGGCTTTATATGGCAACCTCGGTTGACAAGGTTTATGCTTCCGCCTTGTTATCTATAGCAAGAGAGGATAAATCCGCAAAGGCCATGGACAAGGAGCTTAGCACTCTGGCGGGCATTTGCGGGGATAACCCCGAGCTTACGGCTGTGCTGTGCGCCCCCACTGTTACAGAGGGTGAGAAGCTTTCCCTTATCAAGAAGATATTCAAGGGAAAAGTGAGCGGCATTATTTATAATTTCCTATGCGTGCTTGTTACGAAAAACCGTTTCGGCTGCCTTAGCGGCATTGCCGAAGAATTCCGTAAGGAATACTATGAGGAATACGGCATAAGGGAGGTCACTGTCACAACGGCAGTTCCCTTGAAGGATAAGCTGCGGGAAAAGCTTATGGCGAAGCTCCGCAAGATGTACGGCAAGGAGATCATCCTTATCGAAAAGACCGACCCCTCCATAATAGGCGGTATGGTCATTACCTGCGGAGGCAGTATGCTGGACGGCTCGGTCAAAACAGAGCTTGAAAATATGCACAGGCAAATCAAGGATATGGTTGCGGGCTAAAGCCCCGACTTTGTGTACTTGACACTTTTTGAAAAACGAAAGGGTGAATCAGATGGATTTGCGCCCGGATGAAATAACCGGTATAATTAAAAATCAGATCAAGAACTTCAGTTCCAAGATCGAGCGGACCGACACGGGCACGGTCGTTACCGTGGGTGACGGTATTGCACGTATCCACGGGCTTGACAGCTGTATGTCGGGCGAGCTGCTGGAGTTCGAGGGCGGTATATACGCCATGGCCATGAACCTGGAGCAGGAATTCGTGGCGGCGGTGCTGCTCGGTTCGGACAATGAGATCAAGGAGGGCGACACCGTTAAGAGAACGGGCAACGTTGTTTCCGTTCCTGTGGGCGATGAGATGCTGGGAAGAGTTGTAAATTCCCTGGGTCAGCCCATTGACGGCAAGGGTCCTATCCTTGCAAAGGAGAAAATGCCCATTGAGCAGCCTGCCTACGGTATTATCACAAGAAAATCCGTAAGCAGACCTTTGCAGACGGGCATTAAGGCGATAGACTCGATGATACCCATTGGAAGAGGTCAGCGTGAGCTTATCATAGGCGACCGCCAGACGGGTAAGACAGCCATTGCGCTGGACACTATTATCAACCAGAAGGGCAAGGACGTTATCTGCATTTATGTTGCGATAGGTCAGAAGCGCTCCACTGTGGCAAACGTGGTGGAAACGCTGGACAAGAACGGGGCTATGGGCTACACTATTGTGGTTTCCGCTACTGCCTCTGAGCTTGCGCCCTTGCAGTATATTGCGCCTTATACGGGCGTTGCCATGGGCGAATATTTCTTGAAGCAGGGCAAGGACGTGCTTTGCGTGTACGACGATCTGTCAAAGCACGCTGTGGCTTACCGTACCCTTTCCTTGCTGCTTAAAAGACCGCCCGGACGTGAGGCATACCCCGGAGATGTATTCTATCTCCATTCAAGACTTCTCGAAAGAGCTTGCTGCCTGAATGAGAAATACGGAGGCGGGTCGATAACGGCACTTCCTGTTATCGAAACCCAGGCGGGAGACGTTTCCGCGTATATCCCCACCAACGTTATTTCCATTACCGACGGGCAGATATTCCTGGAGACAGACCTGTTCAACTCGGGCGTCCGCCCTGCCGTAAACCCCGGTATCTCGGTATCGAGAGTTGGAGGCGCGGCGCAGATAAAGGCTATGAAAAAAGTTTCGGGTTCTCTGAAGCTCACCTATTCCCAGTACAGAGAGCTGCAAAGCTTCTCCCAGTTCGGTTCTGACCTGGACAAGGATACCAAGGACAGGCTTGCGCTGGGTGAAAGAGTGGTTGAGGTCTTAAAGCAGGACAGAAACTCGCCTCTTACCGTTGAAAATCAGGTTATCATTATCTATGCCGTTACCAATGGTTATTTAAAGGATATCCCCGTGGAGAAGATACACGATTTCGAGTCCGAGCTGTTTGCGGATATTGCGGAGACTGCTCCCGAGATCATCAAATCCATTCAGGATACCAAGGAGCTGACAAAGGATAACGAGCAGGCTCTTAAAGACAAACTTGAGGAATTCGTAAAGAAATTCCTTGAAAGCCTGTAAGGCGGTGAGGACGCATGGCAACAGGAAATATGAAGGACATAAAACGCCGTATAAAAAGCGTTGAGTCCACTATGCAGATCACAAAGGCCATGGAACTGGTTGCCTCCTCCAAGCTCAGAAAGGCAAAGGAGAAGGCAGACAGAGCCAGACCCTATTATAAAGAGCTGTATGATACCATGTGCGTTATACAGGCGGAAAACCCCAAGTTCCTCTCTCCGTTCACCAAAAGCGAAAGCGAGGGCAAGACCCTGCTTGTTGTGGTTGCGGGCGACAGAGGCCTTGCAGGCGGCTTTAACTCCAATGTGTTCAAAATGGCGGCTGCAAGGGTGGAAGAGCTGGGGGGCAAGGAAAATGTTGACATTCTTGCTATCGGCAAAAAGGCTGTGGAGTATTTCGACAAAAGGGGTTACAACCTTATCGAGCGCCACGCTGCAATAGCCGAGGGTATAAAGATACATGAGGCTGCTTATATAGCGGACTCGGTGGTGAATCCCTATATCAAGGGCGTTTACAGGGGGGCGGAAATATTCTACACGGAATTCGTTTCCGCCATTACCCAGCAGGCTGTGACAAAGCACCTGCTGCCTGTGGAGCTGCGTGATATTGAAGTATCGAAGGCGCTGCCAATTTATGAGCCGTCTGTGGGAGAGGTGTTCAACCACATTGTTCCCAGATATATCACGGGTATGATCTTCGGCGCAGTGGTTGACAGCTTTGCTTCCGAGCAGGCTGCAAGGCGAAATGCCATGGAGAACGCTTCGGACAACGCCAGCGAGATGATCAGCAACTTGTCGCTCATTTACAACCGTGCCCGTCAGGCGTCCATTACCCAGGAGATCACCGAGATCGTGGGCGGCGCAAGTGCAGGGTCGGATTGATTATACATTTTGTAATATTAAGTAAATTTATACAGTTCGCATATAAGAGGTAAAAATCTTGCCTCTTGCTTCCTGCCTCCTGCAGCTCATAGAGCATGGCAGAGCATGAAGCAGTTCCAATAAACAAACATCTAAGAGCTGAGGTGATAAAATGCCGAAGAAAAATATCGGAAGCGTTGTACAGATAATCGGTGCGGTAGTAGATATCCGTTTTGCAAAGGATAATCTGCCGAACCTCTTGAACGCTATCGAAATAGAGCTTAACGGCAGTAAAATGACCTGCGAGGTGGCGCAGCACATAGGCGACGACGTTGTAAGATGTATCGCCATGTCCTCCACGGACGGACTTGTAAGAGGCACAGAGGCGGTAGATACCGGCTCGCCCATTACGGTTCCCGTCGGAAAGAACACCTTGGGGCGTATATTCAACCTCCTGGGCGAGCCTGTTGACAACAAGCCCGCACCCGAGGCAAAGGAGCGGTGGCCTATCCACCGTGAAGCTCCCTCCTATGAGGAGCAGACAGCCTCCAACGAGATCCTCGAAACGGGTATCAAGGTAATCGACCTTATCTGCCCCTACCTTAAAGGCGGTAAGATAGGCCTTTTCGGAGGCGCAGGCGTTGGTAAGACGGT
>CAMWLD010000138.1 GCA_947175005.1 uncultured Ruminococcus sp.
CTCCCGCCCTTTCCCTGTCACGGCTCTCTATAATTCCCGGTATATCCTCCGGAGCAAGCTTACCCTCGTTCACGTAAATAAGCGTGCCCGCCATTATCCGCACCATGTTGTACAAAAAGCCGTCTCCGGATACGGTGAATGTGATAATATCCCCCTGCCGCTCAACCCTGCTTTCATAAACCGTCCGCACGGAATTTTCCTTTGCCCCGAGTGCACCGCAGAACGCTGAAAAATCAAATGTCCCCTTAAAATATCCCGCCGCCCTGTTCATAAGCTCATGATCCGCCTTATAAGGATAATGAAAACACAGATCGCTCATAAAAGGGCTTGGTACAGGTCGATTTAGTATCCTGTAAACATATTCCTTGCCCTTGCAGCTGTAGCGGGCGTGAAAATCGGGAGATACCTCCTCGCACTTCATCACCCCTATATCCTCGGGCAGCAGGCTGTTCATGCCCCGTACAATATTTTCGCAGGGAATGCCGGAACCTGTTTTAAAGGAAATAACATACTCCGAAGCGTGCACCCCCGTGTCCGTGCGGGAGCAGCCGTTCACCTTTATTTCCTCATTGCAGAGCCGTGATAACCTGTCCTCCAGTATTCCCTGGACGGACACGGCATTGTTCTGCCGCTGAAATCCATGGTAATTCGTGCCCTTATAAGCAAGGACAGCCTTTATGTTGCGCATTGTAAAGCCCCCTATCAACCCGTGCTTCCGAATCCTCCGGTGCGAACGCCCTCTTCGCCGTCCGCTTCGCATATTCCGTATGGCAGAAAAATCCCTTGTGCAAAGGCGCTGCCCGCTTCAATAGTGAGGGTCTTATTATCAAGGCTTTCATTGGTGATCTTAATCATAATATGCCCCTCATTTTCCGCAAAATAATAGTCGCTGTCAATTATCCCCACCGTGTTGTCCAGCCGCAGGCGGTATTTAAAGCCCAGCCCGCTTCGGGGGCAGCACATGAGAAACCATTCATAAGGGATCTTCGCTCTTATTCCCGTGGGGACAGTCGCCGTTTCTCCCGGGGCAAGCTTTATGGGCACGGGAGTGAAAAGATCATATCCCGCCGACCCCGCAGTCGCTCTTTTGGGCAGCTTTATTTTGCCGTAAGCCTCCTCTGCCGCCTCACTGGGGAAAAGCCTTTGCATATCCCCTGCAAACTGCGATACAGAGACCCTTTCAAATTCCGCCTCTATCCTCATTGCGAGATCTCCTTCAATATCCTCTCGTAATCCTCCCTGCTTGCCAGACCCTTGGAAAAGGCTGTGGCGCTGCCTGCGGCTATCCCCCGCAAAAGCGACTGCCTGTAGTCACCCGTTGCCATAAAGCCCGCTAAAAAGCCCGCCAGCATTGAATCCCCCGCTCCTACCGAATTCACCGCAACTCCCTTGGGGGCTGCGATAAAGTAAACATTGCCGTCGGCAGCCGCCAGTGCCGCACCCTTTTCCGCCATGGAAACTATGGCGTTCTGCGCACCCATTTCCCGCAGGACGGCGGCGCATTCCTTGGCATGGTCGGGGGTGGTCGCCTGGGTACCGCATATCTCCCCTGCCTCGGCGTGGTTGGGCTTTACGATAAAGGGACGATAGGGCAATATGCCCGTAAGCAGTTCCCCCGAAGCGTCCGCCGCGATCCGCACACCGCTTCCCGCAAGGCTTCCGCATATCTCCTTATAAATATCCACCGATACAGAACCCGGCACACTGCCCGCCAGTACAAGTGTATCCCCCTCCCCCAAGGCTTTGAGCCTGCTTGTAAGCTCGTTTATCTTTTCTTTCGGGATAACAGGACCTGCGGGGTTTATCTCGGTTTCCGCCCCGTCCGCCTCCTCGTACAGCTTAATGCATATCCTCGTCATTCCCTCATCAAGATGAATAAACTCGGCGTTAATGCCGTTTTTCTTCAAGCCCTTTTCCAGCGCCTCTCCCGTAAAGCCTGCGGCAAAGCCCAAAGCTGTGCTTTCTACTCCCAAGGTTTTGAGTACCGTGGAAACGTTTATTCCCTTGCCTCCGAATGAGACCTCATCGGAGACCGTCCTGTTCACCTGTCCTCTTTTTACTTCTCCCACCCGCAAAGCGTAATCCACCGCAGGATTGAATGTTACCGTATAAATCATATTGATGAAGCTCCTTTCAACTTGTCAAAAGCTTGACGCCGCAAAACTTGCTGTGCCTGTCGGGGACTTCTTATCCTCCCGACTGTCTTATTATCAGCTCATGCTCTAAAATAACATTCTCGCAGGAATGCTTTCCCAGGCGCATATTTTCCACAAGCCGCCTGATTACCGTTCTCCCCATTTCGTAGCCGGGCTGGGCAACGGTGGTAATACCCGGTATGTACATTCGGCTAAGGGAAATATTGTCAAAGCCGCATACCCAAAGCTCGCTGCCTACCTTAACGCCCCTTTCCCCCGCGCGCCTTATCACTCCTGCCGCCAGCAGATCGGAAACGCAGAAAACAGCGTCGGGCGGCTCGGGGAGAGAATAAAAATAGTCAAATGCCGCAAGCCCCTGCTCGTAATCGTAATTGCCGCGGAAAATATATTCCTCATTCACCTTGATACCGAACTCTGCAAGCGCCCTGCGGTAGCCCTTTTCACGGTCAACGGAGGTAAGGGCGGCATTGCCGTCTGCACCTGTGGTAACAAGTCCTATCCGCCGCCGTCCCTTTTTGAGGAATGCGCACACAGCGTCATATCCTGCCGCCTCGTCATTTATGGCAACGCTCAGCACCTTCGCCCCCTCCACACGCTCGCAGCAAAGGGCAAGGCTGTATTTTTCCGAAAGCTCGTCCAATGCAGCAGCGTCAAGTTGGGTGCCAAGCAATACCGCCGCATCAACTGTGCGGTTGTAGAGCATTTCCAGCAAGCGCATTTCCGTGCCTAGGTAGCTGTAGCTGGTGCATATGAGAATGTCATAATCGGGGTTTGCCTCCTCCTGCATTCCCTTGATTATCTCGCTGTAAAAGCTCTGCTCGGTGGAGGGGATTATGGCAAGAATGTTGTTTGTTTCGCACTTTCTCAGGTTGCGCCCCAAAAAGTTGGGGCTGTATCCCAGTTCCCTTATGGTGTCGTTTACCGCCGCTGCCGTTTCATCGGAAACTGCCGCACTGTTGTTCAAGACTCTTGAAACAGTCGCCACCGACACACCCGCAGCCTTTGCCACGTCCTTTATGGTAACGCTCATTGACGTTCATTCCTTTCATTAATTCCCTTGTTGCAGCCTCTTCCGGGACATTATATTATCTTCTCATCTTCATTAAGAGGACGGTTTTTAAGCACTTTTTTACGCTCCTTCCTTTCCGCCCTTTTTGTGATACGGTCATAGGAGAAGAAATCCGCAAAAACCGCCATTCCAAGGGAAAGCGTGATAATGACCGCAGGGTATATCCGCCCTGTCAGCACTTCCATATCCGTCTTTGCAACTACCGAATTGGGCACGCCGTTCAGACACGCCAGCGGATATATCCACAAAACCGTTGCCGCAGCGTTAAGCAGCAGAGAGATGATGTTCATAATGCCCTTTCTTGAAAACGCCGCAGCCAGCGCCCCTCCGAAAAGCAAAGTGGACAACAGCAGGCACACCCCTAAATGTGCGTATTTTTCGTAAAAGGTCATGGCAGCGCCGCCCATTCCGTTCAGATACAGCCCGCATATACAAAAGGAAGCGATCCCGACCGCAAGCATAATTTTCCGAAATATTTCCACTATATTAACTCCTTTTCTATTATCATATTTATATAATTCTAATATTAATGCAGACTTATTGTTCCTATTTCCTTAAAACTATTCCTGAAAGATAAACCGTGTTTTCTTCACCATTAAGATATATTATTACATCCTTATAACAGGAAAAAAACTATTATGCTTAAAGTACCGGACTTTTGACGGGTTTGTATAGTTATATTCAGGTGTTTCTACGTAATCAGATCTAATAAGCTTCAGTATAAGCCTGTCTGTTTCGCATTGTGACATTTTTTTAGGAATTAACCTATAAATGATATTTTCGCCTATTGTAACCAACAATGAAAATGACAAAGACCAAAGTATCATATATTCAAAAGTCATTTCATCTCCCAATGCAATTGATACAATATTAAAAATCATCGATATAAAAAAAAGAATAAGAATATTCTTAACTGTATTTTCAAGATACCATTTAAGTTTCATTTCAAACTTGTATGATATAGTAAAGCCTAAATCATACTCTCCTTTCCCAAAATATGTTATAATAAAATTAGGTGCTGTGGACTTTTGATTTTTAAAGGAAATTATGCGGTATTACAACACAATTATTTAATCTAACGTCAATTTAACAATGCCCTAGCCACACTTTTGATGCCACCGGCAGCACTAAATGCCGCACTGGCTGCACCCCTCACTCCACCAACTAAGACGTCCTTTATGGATGTTTCTTTATTAGTATAGTGATTGATTAAACATGTAGAGATCATATCGGCAGAAAAACCAAGTGTTGCCCCAATTACAATTTCTTCAACTAATGTACCTCCTTAATTTTTAATTTATATCATCAACATTTACATACATTCAGCCGATCGCTCTGAATAATGTTTATGTGATAAACTATGTTATTTTCTGTTATTATATAATATCACATATTAGTTCTTGCTTACAAATTTGCCGAACAAATTATTGCTTATCGGGTAAGATGTACTGTGATCTTAACTGCCGAAAGCCGTATAACCCTATCATTTTATTATAACATTTTTTTTCGGCTCTTGCAAGGGCTTTTTTGATATATCTCCATATATTTTTAAAAATATCGGTGAATTCTGTCTGCTGTTCAAAAATCCTTTATCACATTAAATCAAAACAGTAAGTAAAAAGAAATAACGGGACAGCCGAAACCGCCCCGTTATAATATCAAAAATAGAACAGTGCAATGTCTTGCAGGGCATATTTTTGCCCATTGCTTCTTAAAACTCTTGCCTCTATTTGCCCAGCGCCTTGCCGTTTGAACCCAAGGGTATCTCATGGTCGAGACCTACGAATTTGCCGTCCTCCTGCCAGAGAACCTCCTTGACAAATTCGTATTTTTCCTTGTCCCAGGTGACAAAATCGTCCTTTACAAGTCCGCCCGTGTCCCCCGAGTTGGCGTTGAAGCACCAGAAAGTGTGGTTCAGCTTTTTCTCTTTGATAAGCTGCCGCAGATATGTCATCCACTTTAGGTTGGGCTGGGTCATATAGCCGCCCCATTCCCCAATAAGCAGGGGGGCTGTGCCGTTGTCATGAATGTAAAGCCAGTTATCGTTCCATGCGTCCTTTTTAAGGGAATTGTAGTCATAGTCACCCTTGAACCACTCCTGCTGATATACCGCAGGGCCGTAGTCATGGGGAGAATATACCAGCTTATTCTGATATTTGCCTAAGTTTACGGGATTATCCTTTACGCCCCGCAGGTTTCCGCCCCACCAGGTGCTGTAATAGTCGCCCGGATTGGTGGAGGAAAAGTCGCCGTTGGACTTTATGTCTCTGGGGTATATCTCGATACCCTCAACCATTACCAGCACATTAGGATTTTTGGAAAGCACCGCATTGGCAGCCTTTTCCGCAATATATTTCCAGTTGTCTGCGTCCTTGCTGCCGTCCCACTTTGCACGGGGAGTCTCGTTTGCCTTGCCGTGAGGCTCGTTTTTAAGGTCGTAGGCAATGATAGTATCGTCATTCTTATAGCGTGCGGCAAGCCATGAAAGTGCGTCAAGATAATCCTGCTCGGTAACATTCCCCTCGTACCAAACATTCTTCATATGTCCCATAGAATCGGTCTTTGCGCTGTGAATATCCATCATAATCTTGATACCGTTGGCACGGCACTGACCGATAACGTAATCGAAAATTTCAAGGCTTGTCATGCCCACAAGATAGGAGTTTGTAGCCTGATTGAAGTTGGCGTTGGGATAATTCCCCGCTGCCCAGTTATTCACAAGCTCTGCGGAAATGGGGATACGCAGCAGATTAAAGCCGTGGTCGGCAATTGCTGCAAGAGATGTATTAAGGTCGCATGCCCAAAGGCCGTCAAAGGTGTTTGTACCTGTGTTGTAGCCGAACCAGTTGATACCTGTGAGCCAAACCTCTCTGCCGTCCTTGTCAACGATCTTGTTGCCCTTGACGGAGAGCCAGTCGTCGGTGGTAGGCTCGGGAACGTCCTTTGCATAAACGGGCGCAGGAGGCGGAGTGCCGTCGCCCGTGCTGTTATTATTGTTGTTATTGTTATTCCAGTTGCCGCCGGTGGCTGCATATGTACCTACGGAGCAGGTAAGCTCGGATTTATCCGCGTCTATCTTCCCGGGATTTTTTAATATCATACCGAAGGTTGCCTCGCTGCCGGGGTCAATATTTCCGTTATATTCCACGGGAGTCACAGTGAGAAAAC
>CAMWLD010000139.1 GCA_947175005.1 uncultured Ruminococcus sp.
GCAAGCCCAGAGCGCCCCCTCTCCCCCCTGGGAGGTTGTCCCTTTGGACGGCAACATACAGTCGTTTGTAAAGTCAAGCATTTCATAAACAAAGCCACATTTCATAGTAACAGGCAACTTACAACCACCAACAAATAAACGCATTTCAACAACACATTCACAGTATACAAAAGCCGCCCACGGCATTTGAGTGGGGAAAAAAGCCAATCCCTCGGCGTGTGAGAGGGAAAAGCCCCGCGGCGTTTGAGCGTATATTGTTGTATATAAAGAAAGGATATGTATATGAATAAATATTATAAAACATTGGAATTACATAAGATAATGGATATGCTGTGCGAGCAGGCATCAAATGAGAGAACAAAGGAAATGGCAGCAGCATTGGAACCGCTGTCGGATATCGAAAAGGTGAAAAAAGAGCTTGAAAAAACCTCCTGCGCTTTCGATCTGTCGGTAAAGTTCGGAACGCCCCCTTTTTACAATTTCAAGGACGTGACAAACTCAATCAAAAGGGCTATGTCGGGAGCAAGCCTTACACTGCGTGAGTTGTTGGATATTGAGCTGATGCTGCGGCAGGTGAGGGGACTTTCCGATTACCGTATCGGCTGCGGTGATGAGGGCAGCTGCCTTGATGAATTTTTTGAGAGTTTATCTCCGAATAAATGGCTTGAAGAAAAGATAAGAAACGCCATACTTTCCGAGGACGAGATCGCGGACACGGCAAGCACCGAGCTTATGAACATACGCAGAAAAATTGCACGGGCGGGTGTGCGGATAAGAGAAAGTCTGGATAAGATGATACGCTCTGCCGAGGTGCAGAAAAGCCTTATGGAAAGCATTGTAACGGTGCGTGACGGGCGGTATGTTCTCCCCGTTAAGGCGGAGCATAAGGGGAATATAAGAGGTATAGTCCACGCTTCCTCTGCCACGGGTTCAACTCTTTTTATCGAGCCCGAGGCAGTAGTCGAGGCAAATAACGACATAAGGGTCTTGCAGGGGCAGGAGCAAGAGGAGATCGAAAGGATAATTGCGGAGCTTTCCGCTGACTGTGCCGCCTGCGGAGAAGCTATGATAAGGGATTTTGAAACGTCGGCGGAGCTTAATCTGTACTTTGCAAAGTCGGGATTGGGGGCGAAGATGAGGGGATGTGTTCCCGAAATTTCCGAGGACGGGGAGCTGATATTAAAGAAAGCCCGTCACCCGCTGCTTGACCCGAAAACGGCTGTGCCTGTGGATATTGAGGTGGGCGTGGATTATAATGCCCTTATTGTGACGGGCCCTAACACGGGAGGTAAAACGGTGCTGCTGAAAACGGCGGGGCTGCTTTCTGCCATGGCAATGTGCGGAATGATGATACCTGCGGGGGACGGCAGCAAAATTTCCGTATTCGATCACATTTTAGTTGACATAGGGGATATGCAGAGCATTGAGCAGAGCCTTTCCACATTCTCTTCCCACATGGGGAATGTTTCGGATATTCTGAAAAAAGCGGGGGAGCGTTCGCTTATTCTGCTGGACGAGCTTGGTTCGGGGACAGACCCCGTAGAGGGGGCTGCGCTGGCGGTGGCGCTTATTGAAAATATGCTGCAAAAGGGAAGCAGGCTGCTGGTCACCACCCATTATCAGGAGCTTAAAATGTTCGCCATTGAAAAAGAAAATGTGGAGAACGCCTCCTGCGAATTTGACATTAACACCTTGCAGCCCACTTACAGGCTTATTATCGGCTCACCGGGAAAATCCAACGCATTCTATATATCGTCCAGATTGGGTATTCCCGATAATGTTATCGACGAGGCAAAGTCCATGGTTTCCGATGAAAACAGGCGGTTTGAGGAGGTTGTGGAGCAGCTGGAGAATGCCAGACGGGAAATGGACAGGCAGGCAAGCGAGCTGCGTGAATTAAAGGCGGAGCAGGAGCGTTTGATCGAGGAAAACAACAGAGCCAGACAGGAATTTGAGGCGAAAAAGGACGCCGAATTTGAAAAGGCACGGGTGGAGGCTTTGCGGATAGTGGAAAGCTGCCGTATGCAGTCGGAAAAGCTGCTGGACGAGCTTGCGGACATACGGCGGGAGAACAACAAGGAGAAATTCGAGCAGCGCTCGTTGGGGGCGAAATCCGCCAGCAAGAATGCCCTTAACAGAATGTTTGACGAGGCAAGCCCCGTGCGCCGCCGTGAAGAGCAGGAATATAAGCCGCCCCGTCCTTACAAGCAGGGGGACAGGGTATTTGTAACGACCCTGAACCAAAAGGGGATAGTTGCGGGAAAGCCCGACGGCAGCGACAGCCTGTTTGTGCAGGTGGGGATAATGAAAACAAGGGTAAATGTTTCCGCCTTGCGGCTGATTGAAGAGGAAAAGCCTCAGGCAAAGACGGCGGGACGTAAGCAGGGGGGCGTTTCCAAGACAAAGGTCACGGGGAAAATGGAGCGGAAAAGCTCTCTTGAGCTGGACATACGGGGCTGCGCTGTTGATGAGGGGATAATCGAAACCGACAGGTTCATTGACAATGCGGTGCTTTCGGGGATCAGCTTTGTGACCATTATCCACGGCAAGGGAACGGGACTTCTGCGGCAGGGCATAAGACAGCACTTAAAGGGTCACCCGTCGGTCAAAAGCTTCCGCAGCGGCGTTTTCGGCGAGGGCGAGGACGGCGTTACGGTGGCGGAGCTGAAGTGAATTAATAATTAATAATTAATAATGGGTGTGCGGTTTCGGGATATATGGTCATTGAGGGAAATTTTTGGAGACATAATGGTATTTATTGACAAATTTTTGTCCGCGGTCGGGGGATTTTTGATGAATATTACAGAAAAACGCTTGGGGTATGGACTTTTGAAGCGAGATGTGGTATAATATATTGTATTTATTATATTGTTTATGCGGTGCGGAAATGCTGCAATGCAGCACACTGCTTTAGCCTGTGAAAGGATGAATAAAAATGAAGAAGACGGGTATAAAAAGATTTGCTGCCGGGGCGGTAGCTGCGGTCATGACAATGGGACTTACCGGCTGCGGCGAGAATACCACCTGGGGGGCGGATATTGACGGGCAGCGTATCCCTGCGGGAGTGCTGATCTATTTTTTGCAGACCTCTTATTATGACGCTCAGTCGAAGATGTATGAGCAAAGCTCGGAAAGTTCCGATGATACGGCTGTTTTGGATGTTTACACTGCCGAGATCGAGGGGAAGAACGGCAAGGACTGGATCTATGACGACGCTACAAAGCAAATGCAGATATATGCTGCTGTGGAGAGCAAGTTTGACGAATACGGTCTTGCTTTGACAGATGAGGAGAAGGAAGCGGTGCAGCTTTACTGCGATCAGCTTTGGGATAATGCCGAGCAATTTTATAATAAAATGGGCATAAGCCAAAAGTCCTATCAGTCAATTTATCTGAATAATACAAAGCGCAGCAAGCTTTTTGAGCATTTGTATTCCGAGGGGGGCGAATACGGCGTTCCCGACAGCGATATAAAGAGCTATCTTGATGAAAATTATGCTCTTATCAATTATATTGACATGGAGCTTAGGGACGGCGAGGGCAATCTTCTGAAATCCGACGGCAAGGCCGAGAGAATGGCTATGGCGCAGGAATATGTGGAGCGGTTCAAAAACGGCGAGGATTTTGACGGACTTAATGCGGAGTATGTGACCTATTATCAGGATTTGCAGGAGGAGGCTGCGGCTAATGCTGCGGCAAATGATAACGGTGTCAGCGGTATCAATGGCATTGAAGCCGACGGGGAGGACCTTTTCGGGGGACTGGCAGAGGTGGATATATCCGACGCACAGGCTGCAAATGCGGGCGACGGTGATGAGATAGCTGCCGACGGTGAGGACGAGACTGCGGAGGACGATGCTGTTTCTGCGGCTGCGGACATTGGCGGCGATGACGGCAATGCCAACGGTGACAATGCCGAAGTGACAGGGACTTCCGAGACCGATAATGCGGACGGTATCGGCAATGCCGAGAGTGAAGCCGGCGAGACCGACGGCAATGCTGACGGTACCGAGGGCGAGGACGCTTCCGATAATGCCGAGGGCGGCGAAGAGTTTGATTTGAGCGATTTTGATCTTGACGATCTTATTTCCGTAAACACCGTTGACAGCAACCGCACGGTCATTGAAAAGGACGGCAGCGTTCCCAATGCGACCGTTTCCGAAAAGGTTTTCGGAGAGATGAAGAACGGGGATATCGAGATCATCGAGACCCCCGACGGAGAGCATTATTTCATAGTTTTAAAGTATGACATTTTAGAGGACGAAAGCTATTTTGAGGCAGCAAGGACTTCTCTGCTTTTTGAAATGAAAGAGGAGGATTACGATTCTGTCATTGACAGCTGGACTGCATTGCAGAATGTGGCTAAGAATGAGGAATCGTATAAGAGATACGACCCGAAGAATTTAATTGATAATCAATAATGAGCGCGGCAATGCGATACTGCTTGCCGAATTCGGAAACTTATAATTCTTTGATCCGCAGACTGTTTTGGGTCTGCGGATTTTTTTGAGGAAAACACTTGACAAGACGGATTTT
The DNA here is from genome assembly GCA_947175005.1 of uncultured Ruminococcus sp. Taxonomy (GTDB): domain Bacteria; phylum Bacillota; class Clostridia; order Oscillospirales; family Ruminococcaceae; genus Huintestinicola. The sequence continues at coordinate 4,536 of CAMWLD010000139.1, forward strand.
TTGTGATATAATCAAAAATAATTTAAGGAAAGCGAGCGTGAGAAGATGCGTAAATATTCCCTGTAAGTATTTGCAAGATCGGATAAGTTCCTTTGGCTGCGGTTGTGATTACTGCGGCTTGGTTCTGTGTGTCGGTTTGCAGGTGCTTTTTTGCGGGAATACGCATATTTTCACGGCTTTTTTGTCTGCTTGAAATTCGCAGGGCGGAGGCTTTTGCGGTTTCGGGGGATAATTTGGTATGGCAGTGTACTCGTGCACAAATGCACTTGTGATTTGCACCTTTCAAGGCTGTGGGAATAGGTTTCCCGCAGCCGTTTTGTTTATCGGAAATTCGGAGTGCAGGCATTAGCAGCGACAGGAGACCGAGCGGGAAACATTCTTGCCTCCTGCCTCTTGCTTCTTGCCTCTGTTAAAGGTGGTGCATATTATGTCAATTATAAAAATATCGGGGCTTACCTTTGGGTATGAGGGAAGCTTTGAAAATGTTTTTGAGGACGTTTCCTTTAATTTGGACACGGACTGGAAAACGGGCTTTATCGGGCGCAACGGCAGGGGAAAAACAACCTTCTTGCGTTTGCTTATGGGTGAACTGGAGTACAGGGGCAGCATAAGTGCGTCGGTGGACTTTGAATATTTTCCCTATACGCCGCCCGATGAAAATGAGCTTGTAATGGAGATCGTTCGTGAAATTTCGGGGGCGGAGGACTGGCAGATATACAAGGAAATTTCCCTTTTGGGGGCAAGGGAGGATATACTTTACCGTCCCTTTTGCACCCTTTCCATGGGGGAGAGGACAAAGTGCCTTTTGGCTGCTATGTTTTTGAAAGAAAACAGCTTTTTGCTTATAGACGAGCCTACGAATCATCTTGACAGCGGGGGCAGGGCGGCGCTGGCGGAGTATTTGCGGGGCAAGCGGGGATTTATCATGGTGAGCCATGACAGGATGTTTCTTGACAGTGTGATAGACCATGTTATTTCCATAAACCGCAATGATATTGAGGTGATGAGGGGGAATTTTTCCACATGGGAGGAGGAGCGCAGGAGGCGTGATGAATCTGAGCTGGCGGAAAATGAGAAGCTGAAAAAGGAGATAAAAGCTTTGGAAAAGTCCGCAAGACGTGCTGCGGAATGGTCGGCAAATGCGGAGGGGAAAAAGACCCGCAAGGACGGGGAGCTTGCGGCAGGCAGGCGGGCTTATTACGGAGAAAAGGCGAGGAAAGCGGCGGCAAGGGCTAAGGCTTTTGAGAACCGTGCGGCGAATGCGTTGGAGGAAAAGTCAAAGCTGCTTAAAAACATTGAGAAAAGCGACGATCTGAAGATTTGCGGACTCAAATATCATTCGGATTTGATATGCAGGGCAGAGCATTTTTCGCTGATGTACGGCGGGGGCGTTTGCAGGGATATTTCCTTTGAGGTGCGCAGGGGGGACAGGCTGCGTCTGACGGGAGGCAACGGCAGCGGGAAAAGTTCGGTTCTGCGGGCGATTTGCGGGGAGAATGTGCCCTATGAGGGGAGAATAACCGTGGGAAGCGGTGTTATAATTTCCCGTGTGGAGCAGGATGCCGAGGGCTTACGGGGAAGTCTGCGGGAATATGCGGACGGCTTTGACATTGACTACAGCTTATTCCTTACCATTCTGCGGAAGCTGGATTTCGGGAGAAGTTCTTTTGAACTGCCTTTGGAAAGCCTTAGCTGCGGACAGAGGAAAAAGGCTGCCATTGCGCGCAGTCTATGTCAGCGGGCGCACCTTTATATTTGGGATGAGCCGCTGAATTTCGTGGACGTGCTCTCCCGAATGCAGATAGAAAGGCTGGTTCTGGAA
>CAMWLD010000140.1 GCA_947175005.1 uncultured Ruminococcus sp.
GGGGAGAGGGGGGCGGCCCACCGTCCCCAGCAAGCCCAGAGCGCCCCCTCTCCCCACTGGGAGGTTGTCCCTTTGGTCGGCAACGAACAGTCGTTAACAATGTCAAGCATTCCACAAACAAAGTAACATTTCATAGTAACAGGCAACTCACATTTGCCAACAAATGAACGCATTTCAAAAAAATTCACATAAACACAAAGCCGTCCCACGGCGTGTGAGGGTGAAGCAAAGCCACTCCCCGGCGGTTGAGAAAAAAAGCCACTCCCTCGGCGCATGAGGGGAAAAAAGCCCCGTGGCGTTTGAGCAATCACTTTAATAATTATAAAGCATTTTTTTGAAATTTTCAATAAAGTTTCCATTAATATTTTAACACGTCTTGTTCATAATACTACTGTCGGACGAAAAAAAGTCCGGCTAAACAAAAACGGGAGCGAAAAAATGGATTACCATTATCTCCAGAACAGTTTATATCAGAATGCTGCCATGGGAATAACCGCCCTGCGGCAGGTGATACCTGCTGTAAGGGACAGCGGCATGAAAGAAATTCTGCTCAAACAGTACAAGGGTTACAAAACCCAAACAGAGCTTACAAGCGCTCAGATGAAATCACGGGGCATGACCCCGGAAGAACCTTCCGCCTCCGCAAAGTTTATGGCAAGGGCGACCGCAGCCATGAAGCTGAGGCGTGACAGCAGCAGTGAGAATATCGCTAAAATGCTGATAAAAGGAACAAACACGGGAATTATTGAGCTGACCGAAAAGCTTAACAAAACAACCTCCGATTTTCCCGAGGCGGTGACCTCCGCCAAAGAATACCTGAGACGTGAACAAAGCTATATTGAAAGCTTAAAACCGTATCTGTAAAGCAGAAAAATTAATGAAGATTAAAATGGCTTAAAAAAGGCCGGCGACAGAAAATTCAAACAAAAATAACATCAATAATCGCAGCATAATTTACCGACATTTTACGGGACATTAAAACTGCGGAAAATCTTTTAACAGAGATTTTCCGCAGTAAATTTTTTATGCTGCCCGAGCGCCGCACTTGACATTTTTCCCGAAATGAAGTATAATAAATTTACGGAACATTCCGGAAACGCATTTTTAATTCAACAGTTCACTAACTATCAACCGAAAACGGCGGTGTAATAAAAATGAAAAAGGAAACTTACGATTCCCTCCCCGCAAGGGCGGGGAAAGGTCTGCTTTGGTGGCTCGGGGGGGAATTTATCTGCGTGATATTCAATATGTGCATGATACCCTTGCTGGTGCGGTTTATGGCAATGAAAATTTTTACGGCAATTGCTTCTGCGATAATTGTCAACGGGCTTTTCTTTAACTTTGCCTACAACTGCGCTGTAAGGGACAAAAATATCGTGCGGTATCACGGGGCTGAGCGTGACCGAAAAATGCCCCTTAAAATGGCGCTTACCGCTCCCCTGCCCGAATATATTATGTGGATAGCCCTGCTTCTTAGCAAGCTTGGGATAATAGGCGATATTTTCAACTGGTATATTATCGGGAATATGCAGTGCCTTGCGTGGGTGGATCTGTTCACACAGGGGAGGGATATAGGGTCGCTGTCCTATATCGGGCTTTTCGGACTTCTGCTGCTTATTCTTATATCCCCCGTCACGATAATCCTTACCTATGAGATAACTTTCCGTGACATTGACATAAAAGCCCTGCTGCTTTATGGGAAAAAGGATAACCGATAAAATAAAACCGCCGCTGTAAATTCCCGATTTAATTGGAGTTTACGGCGGCAAACTTGTGTAAAAATCAAGCAGAACAGATTGAATTTTTCGATAAGCCTACAGCATTTTAAAATAATTCAAAATCTAAATCATTTTCTTCACAGGCTATCGGAAGATTTTCCTCCAAATTTTCAATGCTTGAAACCATGTATATCAATTTTCTGCCTGAAAGGTTATTATACGCCCATTCTTTCTGTCTGCGCAATTCGTCAAGAACAACAGGCACATCCTTTACGCTGAATTTTGACTGATCTTGGAAAAACCTTGAATGTGTTTCTGCCACAGCCCTTTGCCAGTGTTCACGGTAAAATGCTTCTCCACAAACCGGTTGGTAATATACAAAGTTATAGCCTTGTATATTGGGATCTAATCTATATAATCCTACTGACATTATTACTCCTCCTTTGCGGTCATGTTTGGAAACTCATGATCAGAATTCAAAATTCCTAAAATCAATTGCTTGATTTATAAGTGAACGTGCCCGCATATCCCAAATGGGCATATGCGGACACGCAAAATCAAACTCTTGCTTCTTGCCTCTTAATCCTCTTGCCTCTGTCAGGGAAGCAGTCTGCCGATGTCTCTGGGGAACATGGAAGCCTGTCTGATATTGGTGAGGCCAAGCAGCTTCATAACAAGTCTTTCAAGACCTATGCCGAGACCGCCGTGAGGAGGAAGCCCGTATTTGTGGCTGTCAAGGTAGCACTTGAAGTCGTCGGGGTCAAGACCCTGTGCTTTCATCTTCTCGATCTGCTCGTTGTAGTCGTGGATACGCTGACCGCCTGTGGTTATTTCCAGACCTCTGAAAAGCAGGTCGAATTTGCAGGCCGTGCGGGGGTCGTCCTTGTCGTTCATGGCATAGAAGGGCGGCTTTGATGAGGGGAAATGGGTCACGAAAATAAACTCCGTGCCATAATTTTCCTTTGCGTAATTGCAGAGGAAAACCTCGTCCTCCGGTTCAAGGTCAAATTTGTTCTTGCCCTTGCTGCCCTTGATAAGCGTTACCGCCTCTTCAAATCTGATCGTGGGTATCTCCGTAACTTCGGGGATATCCGCCCCGAGTATTTTTATCTCATTGGCATAATTTTCCTTTAAATATCCCATAAGGAAGCGCAGCATAGCCGTCTCCATATTCATAACGTCATACATATCGTTGATAAAGCCCATTTCAAAATCAAGTCCGATATATTCGTTAAGATGACGGGAAGTAGAGTGCTTCTCCGCACGGTAAACGGGGGCTATCTCGAAAACCCTGTCAAAGAAAGCCACAGCCGCCTGCTTGTAAAACTGGGGAGACTGGTTGAGGAACGCTTCATTTTCAAAATAGTCCAGACGGAAAATATTTGCGCCGCCCTCTGCGCCCTGGGCTACTATCTTAGGAGTGTGTATCTCGGTAAAACCGTTTTTCAGCATAAATGCCCTGAAGCCGTTTGCCACGCCCTCCTGGAACTTGAACACAGCCCTTTCAACGGGGTTGCGGAGAGCCACTCCCCTGTTGTCAAGGTTTACATCCAGACTGCACCCCAGCTTTCTTGCGGAAACGTGCAGAGGATAATCCTGCCCGGGATTGTGCAGGAGCTTTATGGCTTTAAGGGTCAGCTCCACGCCGTTGTACGCTCTTTCATCGGGCTTTACCGTGCCCGTAAGGTTCACATAGCAGCCCTCTTTTATCCCGTCGGTACTGTCGGGACAGCTGTCGGGGGAATAGACCGTCTGAATGAGCCAGCGGGGCGTTCTAATGATGATAAAGGCAAAGCCGCCCATGTTCTTTACCTTGTGCACGCAGGCGGAAACGTTCACGTCCTCGCCCGGTCTTGACTTTATATCCTCCAGCTCAAAAAAGCCGAGAACATAATTTCCGTTTATTTTATCCATTTCTATCAATGCAACTCCTCTGTTGGAGGCAAGAATTTACTTGCCATGAATTTTTTACCTGTTTGTTATTATATCACATTATTTGGATTTTGTCAACTGTTCGGAAGAAGCAATGGGTAAATAAATTTACCCGCAAGAATTTGCGGAATCCCGTTTGTCTTTTGCAATGCCCCGAAAAAGCGGCAGCAGCTTATTACTGATTATTTATCTCACCGTGAGACAATGCCGTTAAATAGGCGTTGATAAAGCCGTCAAGGTCGCCGTCCATAACTGCGCCTATATTTCCGTTTTCAAAATTGGTGCGGTGATCCTTTACAAGGGTGTAGGGCATGAACACATAGGAACGTATCTGTGCGCCCCATGCAATTTCCTTTTTAACGCCCTTGATATCCTCGATCTTGTCAAGGTGCTCACGTTCCTTTATTTCCACGAGCTTTGAGACAAGCATTTTCATGGCGTAGTCCTTGTTCTGATACTGGCTGCGCTGGGTCTGGCAGGAAACCACTATGCCTGTGGGCTTATGAGTAAGGCGGACAGCCGAACTGGTCTTGTTTACCTTCTGTCCTCCTGCGCCGCTGGCACGGTAAAAGTCGATCTCCAAGTCCTCCGGGCGTATCTCGATATTAAGGTCCGCTCCGTCCATTTCGGGCATTACCTCCAAAGAAGCGAAGGACGTCTGCCGCCTGCCCGAGGCGTCAAAGGGGGATATGCGCACCAGTCGGTGCACTCCCGTTTCCGACTTTAAGAAGCCGTAGGCATTGACACCCTCCACCAGCAGTGAAGCGGATTTCAGTCCCGCCTCGTCGCCGTCGAGATAATCAAGGGTAGTCACCTTGAAATCATGCCGCTCCGCCCAGTGGTTGTACATTCTGAAAAGCATTTCCGCCCAGTCCTGCGCCTCTGTGCCTCCCGCTCCTGCGTGGAATGTGAGAATGGCATTCTTGCTGTCGTATTCTCCCGTAAGCAAAGTGGAAAGCTTCGTGGTCTCAAGCTCGGACTTGAATTTGTCCGCCTCGGCTTTAAGCTCTGCCACAGCGGTCTCGTCCTCCTGGTTTCCTTCCTCAACCGTCAGCTCTATCATGGTGATAGTATCCTCCAGCAGGTCATTCAGCTTTTTATAGCCCGCCGCGGTAGCCTCGTTCTGCTTTATGGTCTGCATTACCTTTTGGGACTTTTCCAAGTCCTCCCAAAAGCCCTCTTCGGCAGACTGCTCCTGCAATTTTGCGGTTTCCTCGTTGAGCTTGTCAATGTTCAGAATAACATAAAGCTCTTTCATATCTTTTCTGTAGCCCTCAAGCTCCAGTCTGAGTTCATCAAGCAATAACATAAAATCTTTCCTTTCAAATTTAACATATCGTTTTCGTAATGCAAAATTAATAAAGGGTTCATTCTTTATCAATTGACATTTGTGTTGCACTGTGTTATAATATTCACATAAATTCTATCCTTTTGCAAATTATTTAAACATTATCGGCCTCGTCAAAAAATTGCACCACGTCGGGTCTGTTCGGTTCTTCTGTATTCGATATATTTTTTCAGCGGTGCGATTGTGGGCGGTGAAATATTATCGGGGAGCTTATCAATATCCATAAATCGGAGCTCCGTTACTTCCTCGGGCTGGGCTTTAAGCTCGCCGTGGAATTTATCACAGATATAGAGAATGTCCACCGTGCTGACCTCGTCGCCGTTGGGATAGATATAATGGCAGTCCTCGCCCGAGAAAACCCCGAAAAGCCGCAAACTGTCCGCTGTAAGCCCTGTTTCCTCGCAAAGCTCACGGCGTGCGGCGTCCTCGACCTTTTCAAAAAGCTCAACAGCCCCGCCGCAGTAGCCCCAGCAGCCGTTGTCCGCCCTGCGCTGCATTAAAATGCGTCCCTCGCTGTCCTCCACGATAACGCTTGCAGCCAGATGCATAATGGGAGCGTGCCCCACATATTTGCGCAGCTCCGAAATATAGCCCATAATTACACCACACTTTCGTTATAGCTTTTGTTTCTGCCCGATTGACCTGCGGATTTCACATAAACCTTGCTATGTCCTTTACTTCATATTTGGGAGGGGTTTGAGGCGTGTTCTCATAATAGCCCATGGCAATTGCCGCAAGCACTCTTTCGTTTTCGGGAACATTCAGCATTTCCTCCAGCTTCTTATCATCAATTATACCCATAATTACGCTGCCAATGCCGAAATTATGCGCTGCAAGACAAAGGGTCTGGGCGGCGATACCGCCGTCGTACATTTCCCAGCTGTCGCCCTTGTCGGTGGTAAAGCTGCCGTCCCGCTCGAAGCCTGCTCTGCCTTTGAGGGCGCTTTGCACTATGAGGCATGTGCAGCCTCTTACGATGCCGCTGTTATGCTCAAAGCCCAGCATTGCCTTGTCGGCGATCTCGTTGAGCAGCGCTTTATCGGTAACGACTGTCCAGCGGGGGGTGCGGGAATTTTTCCAGGAGGGGGCAAAGGCTGCCGCGCCGATAATCTCCTCCAGTGTTTCTCTTGGGATCGCCTTGTCGGTGAACTCCCTTACGCTTCTTCTTGTTTTGATACACTCCATAATTTCCATGATATTGACCAACCTTTCCGAAATATTATTTATATTATTACTATAAGAGGCTAAAGCAATCCAGCACACTCACTCCACTCGGGTTCCAAGGGCGGAGCCTTTGGCGGGGTCCAGGGGCGGAG
>CAMWLD010000141.1 GCA_947175005.1 uncultured Ruminococcus sp.
CAAAGGGTATTTTTGCACATTTTCGGCGTTTTTTCGGTAGTTCACGGTACAGAGGGTTCAATTATGAACATAAATCTTTGGGAAATATGTATAAATTTGCGGTTGATTTTTTTTATGAAATGAAGTATAATTTAAATAGAGAAAATTACGGAAAAATCGACAATTAAAGTTTACCTTAACCGTACATTCAAAAACAAAGATATAAAACCGACCCTGTCCAAGGAGATTTTTCAAAGATGACAACAAGCTACAAGGTTGCGGTGGGGGGCGTTATTTCCGCCCTTTGCCTGGCGCTGATGTTTATGACGGGAATGTTCCCGCTGCTTAGCATGGCCATACCCATTTATGCGGGGGCTATGATGATAATTGTCGCCAAAGAGGTAAGCCCCGGGTGGGCATATGCGGCATATTGCGCGGTATCGCTGCTGTCGCTGTTCCTGACCCCCGACAAGGAGGCCTCCACGCTGTTCATTTTCTTTTTCGGCTACTACCCTATTCTGCTGCCGAAGCTTAACGGAATAAAGGCAAAGCTGCTGCGGATAATTGTTAAGCTGTGCATATTCAATTTTGCCGTGATAATGTGGTACAAGCTTATAACTTTTATGCTGGGGATATACGATTATTTCGGGGATTTCGCCTTTCTGGGAAAGTTTGCCATGCCTGCGGTGCTGATTTTTGTGAATCTGATCTTTGTAATGTATGACTATACTATAAAGCTGATTGAAGAGGTTTATGTGAACTGGTTCAGGCCTACTTATTTCGGAAAGAAAAAACCGAAAAAGAAGTCGGGGACGGATAAAAAATAACGGGAAAGTGAACATAAAAAAGGCAAGATGTCGGGCGAACCTTCATCTTGCCTTTTTTCACACAACTTTTAAGATATGGAGACAGCCGAGGGCAGCAAAGCGAATGATATTTCCTGCCTCTTGCCTCTGAATCTCCTGCCTCTATTTGGCGAACTCGATAGCCCGGCTTTCTCTTATAAGATGTACCTTGATCTGTCCGGGATAGTCCATTTCGTTCTCGATCTTCGAGGCGATCTCTCTGGCAACCAGAGTCATCTTCTCGTCGTTTATCTGCTCGGGGATAACCATTATCCGCACCTCTCTGCCCGCCTGGATAGCGTAGGATTTTTCAACCCCCTCGTAAGAAGTGCATATTTCCTCAAGCTTCTGAAGCCGCTTGATGTAATTTTCGTAGTTTTCGTTTCTTGCCCCGGGTCTTGCTGCGGAAATTGCGTCCGCTGCCTGAACAAGCGCCGCTGTGACGGTCTTTGTTTCCACGTCTCCGTGGTGCGCCTCAATGGCATGGATGACCTCTGCGCTTTCCTTATACTTGCGGCAGACGTCAACGCCTATCTGGACGTGAGAACCCTCGATCTCATAGGACAATGCCTTGCCTATATCGTGGAGAAGTCCCGCACGGCGTGCAAGGTTTGCGTCGACCCCCAGCTCGCTTGCCATAATTCCCGCAAGGTGCGCCACTTCAATTGAGTGGTTAAGCACATTCTGACGGTAGCTTGTACGGTAGCGCAGGCGGCCTATAAGCCTTACCAGCTCGTGGTTTATGCCGTGGACATTGGTCTCGAGTATTGCTCTTTCGCCCTCCTGCTTGATCTTATGCTCGACCTCGCGCTTGGCCTTGTCCACCATTTCCTCAATTCTTGCGGGGTGGATACGTCCGTCTGCGATAAGCTTTTCAAGAGCGATCCTTGCGACCTCGCGCCTTGCGGGGTCAAAACAGGAAAGTGTGATAGCCTCGGGGGTGTCGTCAATGATAAGCTCCACTCCCGTAAGGGTCTCAAGGGTACGGATATTGCGCCCTTCACGGCCGATTATCCTTCCCTTCATTTCGTCATTGGGCAGAGGCACGACCGATACAGCCGTTTCCACCACCTGATCTGCTGCGCACTTGGAAATCGCAAGGGAAATAAGATCTCTTGCCTTTTCCTCGCAAGTGTCTCGGAGCTGCTGCTCGTACTGGGCGATCTTTACCGCCTTGTCGTGGACAAGATCGTTTTCCAGCATAGAAAGCAGATGTTCCTTTGCCTGGTCAATGGTAAGCTGGGAAATTTTCTCCAGTGTCGCCATTTGCTCTGCCTTTATCCTGTCGGCCTCGGCAAGCTTTTCGTCTGCATTTTTAAGCTTTCTCTGAAGCTGGTCGTCCTTTTTCTCAAGTGAATCGGTCTTTCTGTCAAGATTTTCTTCCTTTTGCTGGATCCTGCGTTCCTGACGGGAAAGCTCGTTTCTGCGCTCCTTGATCTCTTTTTCAAGCTCGGTGCGGCTTTTATGGATCTCGTCCTTAGCCTCTACCAGCGCAATTTTCTTTTTGCTTTCCGCTTCTTCCTTGGCGGCTTCTATGATCCGCTCCGCCTCTTTTTCGGCAGAACCGATGGCAGCCTCCGCCTGGGATTTGCGGTAAGCAACTCCCGCCCGAAATGCGACAAACGCCGCAACCGCCGCCGAAATCACCACAGCGATCACGATGTACAAAACCGTCGCTCCCATGCCGCCGCCCGAGGCAGCAGCAAGTAAATTAGTCTGCAAGGTGTGTTACCTCCTTCATAACAACGGATAATCAAAAATCGCCTCAGAGGTACACGTTCACGGTATTCAGATTTTCTTCTTTTCTAAGGGAAACATATTTTTAGCTTTCGCAGCTTTGTTTAAGCTGCTGCCGACAGTGCAGACAATCCCATATCTATAGGATCTCACGGCACATTATTTGCAGCAAACGGCAGCGGAGAGCTTTACGGGAAAATTTGTTATGCAGCATGAGCTTCAGGACGTTTATACCGGAAGGTCATGCACTTCCCGCAGCGGCGCCGGGCTAAAAATCCGGCTGTAGTTTAAAGGCTTATTTAACGGACTGTAAAATTCTTGTAAATTTTGCTTATCCTTTGCCTTATAAAGTTTATATTCGGGCATTTTTATGTTATTTCGGGCAATATTTTCCGAAAAACGAAATATTATCACCCTATGATTTTCCGCAATTATGTCAATTTATATAAATTTCTCTCAAAAAATTCGTTAAAAACGCCGAAATTTTTATGAGAACGCCACGCCTTAAAAAAGCAGTGACGGATATGCAGCATTTTTTTGCGAAAAAAGCCCTTTAGAAACGGTTTTAAAGTCGCCGTCCCACGACCTTGCGGCAATCGGCGGTTGCAGCATTTGCCGAATGACGCATAATATATGTTAATGAAAATCCATAAGACCCGCTGCCCTGTGCAACATGTGCAAAGCGCAGAATTTCCCGAAAAAGCAGCAGGGAAGCTCTGTTAAGGCAAGGTCTGTTACCGCAGCCGGTTCACACCCGATGAAGCGATAATGTAAAAGCAGTTATTACGGTGCAAAGCCGCGAGATATGCGGTTTACGGCTTTACATCCTATCGGCATGGCACAAGGTTTATAAAACCTGTTATGGCCTGTCCGCAGTTTTAATCACTGCACGATACATTATTATTGTAATATAAAATCTCGGATTTGTCAAGGATTTTATTATAATTTAACACTAATAGCCAATAAATCGCCGATATTTTGTTATATTTGCTGTACAAAAATACACTTGACAAGGTGAAAAATAAGTGATATTATATATTTAGATATATTTATAAAGCGATGACGAGGAAAGCTGCTTTTTTCACAGAGCTTTTTCAGAGAGCACACGGCAACAGGCTGCGACCGTGGGCAGGGCTGAAAATGGCAGACACCGTCCTTATCAGCCCGCCTTAATCGGCGGCGGCGGCTTCCGTTACAAAGCAAGTTGAGGCAGGTTTTTGCGGTGTGCCTTTTTGGTGCGGCAAGGCCCTGCGAATTCGGGTGGAATCACGGTAAAAAATCGTCCCGAGGGAATTTCCCTCGGGATTTTTTGATTTTTTGGACGGGAATCGGTATAAAGTGCGAGACTGTAAGACTTTGAAATAAGCTATACAGCTTTGGTAATTTGGAGGAAATCACATGGAGAGCAAAATAATCATAGCTGAAACAGAACGATTGATTTTAAGAAGATACATAAAAGAGGACTTGCAGGACTTATTTGAATATTTATCTGATATAGAAGTTGTGGAATATGAACCATATAAAGCCCTAACCTTTGATGAAACAAAAGAAAATCTTGAATGGCGAATTGGAACAGATGAAATGATTGCAATCGAATTAAAAGACTCCCGAAAAATGATTGGTAATGTATATATGGGAAAACGTGAATTTGACTCGCTGGAAATCGGATATGTATTTAATCGGAATTATTGGGGGCACGGTTATGCTGCCGAAAGCTGCAAAGCCTTAATTTCACAGGAATTTTCAAATGGTATCCACAGGATCTATGCAGAATGCGACCCCCACAACAAGCGTTCCTGGAAATTGCTTGAAGCATTAGGATTTCAGCGTGAAGCTCATTTCAGGAGAAATGTATATTTCTGGAAAGACGAAAATGAAAAACCGATTTGGAAAGATACCTATGTATATGCCATGTTAAATGTGAACGAATGAATTGAAATTTGTCGAATAGTTTGCAGAAAAGCAAAAGCGAATTGGGACTTAAAATAAAGGAAGTGTGAAATAAAATGAACAGACTTACCGATCTTGCGGGGCGTTTGGCGGGGATAGCGGTTTTTCGGAACGTGCTGAAGCTGGGCACTATGAGCCGTTTACTGAATATGCTCAGAGAGCAGACAAATGAGGCCTGCGGGGAATTTGTGAACTCCCTTTACAAGCACGGAGCGGACATTTCCGCTTACATAGCAAAGGCGGTCACGGAAGATGAAAACTGTTACCTTTTGCGCAAGGCTAAAAGGCAGCAGGTGCCTCCGGTAATGGAAGAAGCGGCACGGCGTGAGCTGCTGCTTTTTGAGGAAATTTCCATGCTGACCACAGAAGATGTGCGCACGGCAATGGGATATATGGGCTATCTGCCGGGCTGGGTGAACACTCACTATGATTTCGTAAGTATGTACGCCGAAAGGATAGACAGGCTTTTTACGGTTGGTTACGGCATTTTCGCCAAGTACACGGCTTTCATGTACAAAAATAATTCCATTGAGCCTGTGCTGACCCCCGACACGGGGCGGCTTTGCGATCTTACGGCTTATGAGGCACAACGCAAAAAGGCGCTGGACAATGCGCTGGCACTTATCAAGGGCAAGCCTGCGGCGAACTGTCTGCTTTACGGTGACGCGGGCACGGGCAAATCCTCCACGGTAAAGGCTGTGGTGAATGAGCTTGCGGACAGGGGTCTGCGGCTTATTGAGCTGAAACGTCCCCAACTGCATGAGCTGCCCGATATTATGGAGGCCATTGCGGACAATCCGTTAAAATTTATCATTTTTATAGACGATCTTTCCTTTGCCTCGGACGATGAGAATTTCGGCACGCTGAAGGCTGTGCTGGAGGGTTCTGTTTCGGCGAGGGTTTCAAATGCGGTGATATATGCCACCAGCAACAGGCGGCATTTAGTGCGAGAGAGCTTTTCCGACCGTGACGGTGACGACATTCACGCCCGTGACACGAGGGAGGAGCTGGCGAGCCTTTCGGAGAGGTTCGGTCTGAAAATAACGTTCCTTAAACCCGACAAGGAAACTTATCTGAAAATTGTGGAGAGTCTGGCGGAAAAGTACGGCGTTAAATGTGACCGTGAAGAGCTTTTCACCAAGGCGGAGGCATATGCTCTGCGCAGAAGCGGCAGGAGCGGACGTGCGGCAAGGCATTTTGTGGAAATGCTTAAGGCGGAAGAGTAAGCTGCCGGTTCTCGTTTTGGGGGCTTTTTGATGAATTTAACGGAATTATTCAAAAGATATGATTTTCACGATTCATACATTGAAAGGTTTGAGTATGATCTTTTGAAAAGGCGGGTAATATGCTGCCTTAATTTGGGGGAATGGAATGATGTGCTGCAATGTGAGATACGGTTCATTAATGTGAATATGTTTCACATTGAAGCGGACAATTCCGAGTTTGCTGAAAATGAGCTTATTTCCGCCGAGGTTTCGTCGGAGGGCTGCGAACATTTCAAGGGGTTCTTTAGCGAGGGCTTCGGCAAGCCCGGAAAGGTTATTGAAATCAAATGCGAATATATTGAGCATTCTCGGGAAATTTCCGGAATGCCCGATGTGAACGCTGACAATAAAAAGTTTAATATAGGAAAGGAAATAAAAAAATGAACATTAAAAGAAAAATAAGCGGTATACTTACGTTGGCAATGCTGTTATCCTTAACGG
>CAMWLD010000142.1 GCA_947175005.1 uncultured Ruminococcus sp.
GACAGAAGCAGTCCCGGGGCGGTCATTTCGGGGCTGTGCATGAATATTGAAATAAGGGGCGGCAATATCGGCAGGGAGAGGACTATCCTTTGTCAGCGGGCTTTGGGAGAAATGCTTTCAAGTGTAAACACGGATGTGTTTGATATTGGTGTTTCCTTGGTAACAAAGCTTAATATGATAGCAAATGCCATAGGCGCAGGGCAAAGCGAGAAGATACCCATACTGCTCTATTACGGCAATCCCGAGGCGAGAGACGCACTTTTCCTTTGCTATGCGCAGAGGTGCGGATTTGACGTTATCTGTGTAAGTCCCGATAAAAGCGTGGAAAAGATTTTCGATATGTGTCCCTTTGCGTCGGATATCCAAAAGGAGGAATTCCCCTATTCGGGGGAGATAATCCCATACCCTGTCAGACCCGTTAAAACTAAGATCGCCACTGTTGCCTACAATGCCGAGCGGGAGCTGGACACCATGCTTTACGGCGGCGATACCATGTTCCGTGACAGGCAGTTCAAGAAAATGGACTCGGCGGTGCTTAAAACCACCATGGATGAAATTTTCATTTTGTGGGAGCAGGCAGCGAAATTCCGTGCGGGCTTTAACGTCAGGGGGGACAGGGTAACGGTGCCCACGATCTTCGCAAAGCTTTCGGGAGCGGATAACGGTGACGTCAAGGCTTACTGGGATATGGTGGAGGATCTGCTGACCCCCGATACTATTATCCATAACAAATCCGCCGTTCCCGGCAAGGATCTTTCGGCGGCTGTTACAAGAGCCTATGCCCCATTCAGGGACACCGACGGAATGCTTATGAAAGACAGGCTCATGCATTCCTCCCTTAACCCTTACGGTTATCTTCCCGTGGAGATACAGGCGCATATTTTCGAGAAGATCGAGGCTATGATAAGAGACGGGCTTTTCACCACGGGCAATCCCCTTGAGGAATATGATTATGCGGTTTATTCGGGGCTTACCCTTAACAAGAGAATATTGCAGCTTTTGCAGCAGTATGATTTTACAAAGGAAGTGCCCAAATTCATAGTGGTGGACGCCGTGGAGACCATGTTTTCAAAGCTTGAATGCGCACAACTCCTGCTTATGAGCTACCTTGGCTTTGACGTACTTATTCTTTCCCCCTGCGGCTACAGGGATATTGAGGTGTTTGTTTCGGACAGAGCCTTTGAGATACACACCTTCAATGATTTTGTTTACAATGTAAAAGTCCCCTCCTTTTCCATTCCCTCCGAAGCGAAGGCAAAGAGGAAAAAAGGCGGATTTTTCGGAAATTTATTTAATAAGAAAGGACGATGAAAAATGGCATTGCAGTTTACGCCCTCCGATGAGAAAAAGTCGGAGATCATTGATGTGACCACCACGGTCAAGGAGGAAGAGGAAAAAGGTCTTAACATCAACATTTCCGCTCCTCAGACCTACTCAATAATCGACACAAAGGAGGAGCTTACAAGGGAGCTGGTTTCAAGCGATGAGATCGACAAGCTGGTAAGCACTATCAACGCCAACGACCCCAATTCCATTGTAACTTTCGGTAACGAGGTGGCGGAGGAAATTTCCAAGGCCTCCGATCAGGTGCTCAATTCCATGAATATGTCCCAGCTGGACGATTCCAGCGCCATGCTCCAGGCGCTTGCCGAGGTAATGGAGCAGTTTGACGCAAAGGAGCTTTGCGAAGAGAAGAAAGGGCTTTTTGCCAATATCAGAAAGCAGCTTGACAAGATACTTGCAAAGTATCACACAATGGGCGAGAGCGTGGACAAGATTTATGTTCAGCTAAAGCAGTACGAGTCGGAGATACAGCAGTCCAATGTAAAGCTCCAGACCATGTACAACGCCAATATTGACTACTACAAGCAGCTGCTCAAATATATAATGGCAGGGGAGCAGGCCTGCAAGGAGCTTGACGCTTACATTGAGGATTTCAGGCAGAAAGCGCAGGCAAATCCCGATTCTGGCACTACGGCTATGGACCTGCAGACCCTGGAGCAGACCCGCTCTATCATGGAGCAGAGGGTAATGGATCTGAAAATTGCAGAGAATGTGGCAATGCAGACCGTGCCTATGCTAAAGACCATGGAGTTTTCCAATGTCAACCTTATCAGAAAGATAAATTCCGCATTTATTATCACCATGCCCGTGTTCAAGCAGTCGCTGGCACAGGCGGTAATGCTTAAAAGGCAGAGGATACAGGCGGAGTCCCTCAAGGCTCTTGACGACAAGACAAACGAGCTGCTTCTGAAAAACGCTCAAAATACAGTGGATCAGTCCAAGATGACCGCAAGAATGGCAAACACCAGCTCCATTCAGGTGGAGACGCTGGAGAAAACCTGGTCTACCATTGTCAGCGGCATAGAGGAAACCAAGAAGATACAGGACGAGGCAAGGGCAAAGCGTATCGAGGACAGCAGGCGTCTTGAAAAGCTCAAAGAGGATTACAGAAGCAAAATGAACACCTGAAATTAATTAATGATTAATAATTAATAATGATCGACAGAGGCTTTTTATTGGCTTGAAATAAGATAAAAAATTTTGGGGGCGGCTTTTTACAGCCGTCCTCATTTGAGGATTTTCTTGCTTCTTGCCTCTTAAACTCTTGCCTCTGCCCGGGAAGGAATGATTTAACATGGGACAGACTATGACCCAAAAGATTCTGGCGGCTCATGCGGGACTTGACAAGGTTACGGCGGGGCAGCTGATAAAATGTAAGCTGGATATGGTTCTCGGAAACGACGTTACCACTCCGGTTGCTATCAATGAGTTTGAAAAGGCAGGGTTTACAAGCGTATTTTCCAAGGATAAAATTTCCATGGTAATGGATCACTTTACACCCAACAAGGATATCAAGTCCGCCGAGAATTCTCTCAAATGCCGCAACTTTGCGGGCAAGTATGACATTACTCACTACTATGACGTGGGAGATATGGGCATTGAACACGCTCTGCTGCCCGAAAAAGGCATAGTTGCTTCGGGTGACTGCGTTATCGGGGCGGACAGCCACACCTGCACTTACGGCGCGCTGGGGGCGTTCTCCACGGGCGTTGGTTCGACGGATATGTGCGCAGGCATGGCAACGGGCGAGGCATGGTTCAAAGTGCCCTCCGCTCTTAAATTCAACATCACCGGGAAGCTTCCCGAATATGTTATGGGCAAGGACGTTATCCTGCATATTATCGGGATGATAGGTGTTGACGGGGCGCTGTACAAGTCTATGGAATTTTCGGGAGAGGGTCTTAAAAATCTTTCCATGGACGACCGCCTTTCTATGGCTAACATGGCGATCGAGGCAGGTGCAAAGAACGGCATTTTCGCTGTTGACGAGGTAACAAAGGCTTATCAGCAGGGGAGAGTAAGCCGTGAATATACCGTTTACGAGGCAGACCCAGACGCCGAATATGAGGCGGTTTATGATATTGACCTTTCCGAAATAAAGCCGACGGTTTCATTCCCTCATCTGCCCGAAAACACAAGGACGGCAGACAACTGGGGCGATGTGAAGATAGACCAGGTGGTTATCGGTTCATGCACCAACGGCAGGCTGGAGGATATGGAAATGGCTGCACGGATACTTTCGGGCAAGCATATTGCAAAGGGAGTCCGCTGCATAGTTATCCCCGCTACACAGAGCGTTTACCTGGAATGCTGCAAGAGAGGCTGGATGGAAACCTTTATAAATGCGGGCTGCGCAGTTTCCACTCCCACCTGCGGGCCTTGCCTCGGCGGACATATGGGCATTCTTGCAAAGGGCGAGAGGGCTGTTGCCACTACAAACAGGAACTTTGTGGGCAGAATGGGTCATCCCGAGTCGGAGGTTTATCTTGCTTCCCCTGCGGTTGCGGCAGCTTCCGCAGTTACGGGAAAAATATCCGAGCCCTCGGAAATAATGTAAGACAAGGAGGCTTTATAAAATGAAAGTTAAAGGCACGGTACACAAGTACGGCGACAATGTGGACACGGATGTTATTATCCCCGCACGTTACCTTAACACAGCCGACCACAAGGAACTGGCTGCTCACTGCATGGAGGATATTGACATAGATTTTGTGAAGAATGTTTCAAGCGGCGACATTATGACCGCAGGGCAGAATTTCGGCTGCGGTTCGTCAAGAGAGCATGCTCCCATTGCCATAAAGGCAAGCGGAATTTCCTGCGTAATTGCGGCTACCTTTGCAAGGATATTCTACCGCAACGCCATTAACATAGGGCTTCCCATTATGGAATGCCCCGAGGCGGCTGCGGATATTGAAAAGGGGAACGAGGTCGAGATCGACTTTGATACGGGAGTTATCACCAACATTACCAAAGGGCACAGCTACAAAGCCCAGCCTTTCCCCGATTTTATAAAGGAGATCATTGCAGAGGGCGGACTGCTGAATTCTCTGAAAAAATGAAATTGAAATTGATGATATTTGTCTCTGCACTGGCGCTTATACTCACGGGGTGCAGCGGCAATGACGAGGAAAAGTTATCCGAAAGCTTGACGGAAATGACCGATGTTCTGCCTGTGGAGGCCGCAAAATCCGATGTTTTAACTATAGACGGGTCAAGGTTTTTCATTACAGACAGTACGGAATATTTCCGCAGTGTTTTGGGAGACAGGGCATGGATAAGCGGTCCTGTAGATTTCGGTGACGCCGAAAATGACGAGTATCTTGTATTTTGCCTTGATATGGACTATTGTGCGTATTTTTCCCCAAATTACGGTAAAGAGGGCTTGGCGGAGAAGTTTGTAATGTACAACGGGCTTACGGGGGCTTCGGGAACGGAGGAGATCGCAGCTGTTCTCGGCAGCGGCTGCATAAGGGTTTCCGATGAGGAGGGTGAGCATTTTTTAGAAGTGTTCATCAACGGCAGCGAGATAGATTATTCGGGTTATGACCTGACTGGAACTTTTGATGAGGTTTTCGAGAGGGTGTTTGATGATTGCTATTACAATAAAATGGCAAGCGTGTACGATACAATGATAATTTACTGCTTTAACTGCTCCCCCGAGGGAAAGCCCGACAGCTTGGGCGGGCATATTGCGGAGATATACAAAGGCGCTCCCGAATAAAATACGGGAGGCGCAAAATGGGCAAGGCTTACCCGCAGGATTTGCCGGTAAATATGAAATGAATAAAAAATATTTCCCCCTGCCATTGACAGGGGGAAATATCACAAGTAAAATTAAGTGAAAGGAACAAAAATATGAACAAGAAAATTGCCGTAATAAAGGGCGACGGAATAGGCCCGGAGGTTGTGACGGAGGCTATGAAGGTGCTGGACAAGGTCGCCGAGAAATTCGGGCACACCTTTGAGTACGATCAGCTGCTTATGGGCGGCTGCTCTATTGACGCAAACGGCGTGCCCCTTACGGACGAGACCATAGAGAGGGCTAAGGCTGCGGACGCTGTGCTTATGGGGTCTATCGGCGGTAATACCTCTACATCTCCCTGGTATAAGCTGCCTGCGGACAAACGTCCCGAGGCGGGACTTTTAAAGCTCCGCAAATCCCTTAATCTTTTTGCGAACCTGCGGCCTGCGGTGCTGTACAAGGAGCTTAAAGGAGCTTGCCCCTTAAAGGAGGAGATCGCCGACAGAGGCTTTGATATGATGATAATGCGTGAGCTTACGGGCGGACTGTACTTTGGCGCAAGGGAAACAAAGGAAATTGACGGCGTTGTTACGGCGGTGGACACCCTTACCTACAGCGAGACCGAGATACGCAGGATAGCTATCCGTGCCTTTGACATTGCCATGAAGAGAAGAAAAAAGGTAACGAGCGTTGACAAGGCGAATGTACTGGATTCTTCAAGGCTTTGGAGAAAAGTTGTGGAGGAAGTGGCAAAGGATTATCCCGAGGTAACATTGGAGCATATGCTGGTGGATAACTGCGCCATGCAGCTGGTAAAAGACCCCGCTCAGTTTGACGTGGTGCTGACGGAAAATATGTTCGGGGATATTCTGTCCGACGAGGCTTCCATGATAACGGGTTCTATAGGAATGCTTGCCTCCGCAAGCCTTAACGATACAAAGTTCGGGCTTTACGAGCCAAGCGGCGGCTCTGCTCCCGATATTGCGGGACAGAACAAGGCAAACCCCATTGCCACAATACTTTC
>CAMWLD010000143.1 GCA_947175005.1 uncultured Ruminococcus sp.
GCGCAATGATAACACTGGGGGCAGCTGCCGCCATAGGACTTTCCTCCTGCAAATCCGTGGAGGAACAGCCTCCCGAGACCGATAATTCGCTTCCGCAGGTCATTACGGACATTTCTGAAAATGCCGAAACTTCGGGAAATTCCGAGATAATTTTTACATATGCCGACGGCGGGGCTTCCGATGATATTTACGAAATAATCACCGGGACTGCCTATGCGGAAACCGACATTCGTGCCGCCGACCCGGATATTTCGGACGGATATTATGATACAAGTCCCGTGGAATTGCAGGAAACGTATTCCGAGGAAGTACATGAAACTTATTCGGAAGAAATACATAACGAGGAATTATATGATGACGACCCATATATCCCCGCAGGCGGCGAAACCACAGAAGCGATAGGCGTAACGGACATTTCCCTGACATTCTACGAAATTTCCATGAATGTTGGAGACGTAAAAATGCCCATAGTGACCATGTACCCCGAGGACGCTTCCGACAAATCGGAAATATGGGAAAGCAGCGACAGCAATATTGCCGAAGTGGATTGGAAGGGGAACATCACCGCCGTTTCATCGGGAGACTGCGTTATTACCGTGCGCTCCGCAGCCAATCCCGAGGTCAGCGCCAAAGTCCGTGTGCACGTAAAGCAGGAAGTGACCGAACCTACCTACATAGACGGCATTCTGATAGCCAACAAGACCTATGCCCTGCCCCGTGACTATAACCCCGGGGTCGACCCCGACGCCAAGGACGCCTTTGACGAAATGCAGAAGGCGGCAGCTGCCGAGGGGCTTAACATCTACATTTCCTCGGGTTTCCGCTCCTATGATTACCAGGCGGGACTGTACGAGCGGTATGTGCAGCGAAGCGGCAAGGCGGAAGCGGACAGATACTCCGCCCGTCCCGGCCATTCCGAGCACCAGTCGGGACTTGCCTTTGACCTTAACTCCATTGACATGACCTTTGAGGACACTCCCGAATGCGAATGGGTGAACAAACACTGCGCCGACTATGGCTTTATAATCCGCTACCCCAAGGACGGGGAGGCGATAACGGGCTATATGTACGAGCCGTGGCACATTCGATATCTGGGCAAGGACACCGCCCGCAAGGTCTATGACAGCGGACTTACTCTGGAAGAATATCTGGGGATAGATTCAAAGTATGATGAATAAACATTACAATTATGCCGAAAGGACTTGAAAATCATGAAAAAAAATTTGACTTTGGCGGCCGCTTTGATATTGTTTACCTTGACCGCTTGTTCCGACAAAGCAGACGATAATACATTCACAGCGGAAGTGCCCCAAACCGAAAATACCGAAGTTTCCTCCGAGGAAATGACTTCCGAAAGTGATAATGCAAGCACTGCCGAAAGCGATGAGCCGACGGAGGAGGTATTTATTCAGGACGAAGCGGATGATATATGGCTTCTGCCCGACGAAAACGAACTGTACGACTGCGATATTATTGCCGATTTTACGATAATATCAACTGAGGATATAAGCATTTCATACACATTTATGGGAGCAGAATGCACTTCCTACAAGACGCTGGTGACTGTACGCCCAAATAAGGTCTATTATTCAAAGAATAACGGCAGCAGCGAAGAGTATGTGGTCGCTATACCCGATAAGTCCCGTTCCGCCGAAGATGATTTTCCGAAGACCAAAGAGGGCGAAAGGTGCATTTTGTTCATCACAAGTACAAGCGGACTGAACGATTCCCTTGAACTTGATAAATATGCCGGTTATTATTTAAGCAGCCCCGCCCATATTATAAACATCAACGGAAATGAGTGCACGGCATACAGCGATCTGTTTTACGGCTATTCAAGCAATTCTGCATATGTTCCCGAGCACGAAAATGAACTGCCCGAGGGCGAGGTTCTTGTTGAGGATAATGTGCAATATAAGTCGGAAAGATGTTCAATGCCCCTTGAGGATTTTGAGAACACACTGACGGAAAAAATTTACGAAAAATATCCCCCGCTTACAAGTCTCGCAGGTTGAGGAATTATTATTTTACTGCGCAATGCTGTTCACAATTTATTTACTCATAAACTTTCCCAAAAATCCTTGACAAAGGGTGAAAAAAATGGTACAATTGTATTTGTGGTAAATACATTTGTATTTTCGGGGCGGACTATAGTTTTCGGAGTTGATACTATGGAAATAAACGGCACTGGGGGAAAATATGCGGTGATAAGCTGCGAGGTGCTGCCGGAGGTTTTCCTTAAAGTAATGGAGGTCAAGCGGCTGCTTGCCACGGGGGAGGAAAAAAGCTCCGCCTCTGCCTGCAAACGGGCGGAAATTTCCCGCAGCGCATATTACAAATACCGTGACAGCGTTTTTACCTATGAGGAGAAAATGCAGGACAGGATAGTTTCCCTCCATGCCGTGCTGAAGGACACTCCCGGGGTGCTGTCGGCGGTTCTTGCCTGTCTCCACCGCTGCGGGGCTAACATTGTGAGTCTTAACCAGAATGCGGCTGTGGACGGGGCTGCGGCGGCAACGGTCACGGTAAAGCTTTCGGGCACACTTACCGACGGAAACGCCCTTAATGAAGAGGTCGGTCATATCCCCGGAGTGGTGGAAACAAGACTGATTTTTTAGTGCATTGTGCAAGTTTGGACGCATTTTCCTAACTGATAAGGAATATTGTAATCTTTTTTGCGATTTGCAAGGGCAATCCATGGCTTGTAAGCAAACCTGCGGAAGGCGCATTCCTGCCTCCTGCCTTTTGCTTCCTGCCTCTAATAATCATAGAATAGGAGTTTTTTATTATGACAAAATTTGCTGTACTGGGTCACGGGGTCGTTGGCTCGGGAACTGTGGAGCTTTTTCTGAAAAACAAGGATAAGATCAACCAAAAATGCGGTCTGGAGCTGGAACTGGGCAGGATCCTCGATCTAAGGGACTTTCCCGGGCTGCCCTATTCCGATAAATTTACCAAGGATATAAACGATATATTAAATGATGATGAGATAACCGTTGTGGCAGAGGTCATGGGCGGAGTAAACCCTGCCTTTGAATTTGTTTCGGGCTGCCTTAAAGCAGGCAAAAGCGTGTGCACCTCCAACAAGGAACTGGTGGCAAAAAAAGGCGCAGAGCTTATTAGCCTCGCCAAAGAGAATAACTGCAACTTTATGTTTGAGGCTTCCACAGGTGGGGCTATCCCCATAATCCGTCCCCTGCACACCTGCCTTGCAGCCAATGAAATAACAGCGGCAGCGGGTATACTCAACGGCACGACCAACTTTATCCTTACCAAAATGCTGACGGATAATATGACCCTTGACGACGCTCTGGCAATGGCGCAGAGGCTTGGCTATGCGGAGAGAAACCCCGCCGCAGACGTGGAGGGGCATGATGCGTGCCGCAAGATATGCATACTTTCCTCCCTTATTTTCGGCAAGCACGTTTACCCCGATTGGGTGCACGTGGAGGGTATTACGGGCATAACCACCGAGGACGCCGAGTATGCGGTAAGCTTCGGGGGCGCTGTTAAGCTTATCGGCAAGGTCACACAGACGGAGGACGGCAAGATTCTGCCCATGGTATCCCCTGCATTTGTGTGCAGCGCAAATCCCCTTTCCCATGTAGATGATGTTTTCAACGGGATAATGGTATTCGGAGACGGCTTCGGAGAGGCTATGTTCTACGGCAGAGGGGCAGGCAAGCTGCCCACCGCAAGCGCAGTTCTCGGAGATGTTATTGATTGCGCAAAGCATAAAAATACAATCCGTTCTCTCACCTGGGAGGACAGCGCCGACAACAGCTTTATCGCCGATTACAAGGACAGCGAAACAAGAATGTATATTCGTCTGGAAAACTGCGATAAGCAGACAGTTGAGGCTGCATTCCCCGACTGCGAATATCTTTCAAGGAAAAATCAGCCCGCAAATGAATTTGCCATTGTTACCCCCTCGCTTAAAGAGCGTGAGATCGACGAAAAGCTGGAAAATATCGGCGGCAAGGTGCTCGGAAAAATCAGAATTTTGGATCTGTAAGACAATGTACTGTCTGACATAAATGCACATAAAAGTCGGGAGGCTGTGGGATTTTACACACAGTCTCCCGACTTTATTTTCGGATTCATCAAATGCGCAGTGCTACACACTGCTGCTGCCCAGAGTTTCTCCGCCCGTCACCGTAAACTCGGTAAACTCTGCCGAAAAGCCCGCGGCAGTCATGGCAATTGGCACACCGTCATTGTCGAACAAAAGGGAATACTCCCCTGCCGTCAGCGACCAG
Source organism: uncultured Ruminococcus sp. (assembly GCA_947175005.1). Taxonomy (GTDB): domain Bacteria; phylum Bacillota; class Clostridia; order Oscillospirales; family Ruminococcaceae; genus Huintestinicola. The sequence goes on from CAMWLD010000143.1 coordinate 4,260, forward strand.
CCCTGCACGCCCGAGGCAGCCTCAAGTGAAGCCCCGTTGCCCAGCGCCACCGCAGCATTGTCCAGACAGCGGAAAACGGTCATTGCAGGAGATTTTTTCGGTATTGCGCTAAGCTCCGATGAAAAGCTAAGCTCCCCCAATGATGATGTAACATTGTCCCCCGAAAGGGCAATTTTCATTCCCGCCAGCGACTCGGGGGCGGTTATCTCCATTTCCCAGAAGCCGCTGCCCAAGCGCTTTACATTCCCCGAAAAAGCAAATTCCTCGGGAGTTTCCTTGTCCGCCGGCGTAACCTCGGTTTTCACCGTGCAGCAAAGGGTGTAGCCGCCGGTTATACGGGGTCTCGGAGGCACATTTAGGGGACTTGTACAGCCTGCCAGCAAAGCAAGGCACAAAACCATGCACAAAAAAGGGTAGAATTTTCTTATCTTCATTCCGCAGCGTCCTTTCACATTTGAAAAAGAGAAAGCTGCGGGATATTTGCGATTCACATATGTTGCACATTGCAATCAGCTGTCCGCCGACTTTTCTTTTTCTATTATTTTGTACGCAGCGCAAAGCCTGTTTGCAGCATCCGAGGGGAGCATTCCCGTCATGGACAGATCGCCTGCGGTAATGTCGGCGGCAATGCCGAAAATGTAAACGCCGCCACTGACAATATCGAACATATCCCGTCCCGACTTTACCGCCCCTGCGGCAAGCCCCGAAATAACGCCTGTGAGCAGGTCGCCGCTGCCCCCTCGGGAAAGCCCGCCGTTGCCCGAAAATGAGGCGGCGGCTCGTCCCTCGGGAGAAACCGTGTAGGTGGGATAGCCCTTTGCAGCGACTACAGCCCCTGTTTTTTCCGAGAGAGCGGCAGCAGCGGCAAGCCTATCTGCAAGCACTTCGGAAGTGTTCACGCCCAGCAGCCTTGCCAGCTCCGCAGGGTGGGGAGTCAGTATCAACGGAAAATCGGCTTTGTTTTCTGCGCTGATAATATCTATGCACTCCGCAAGGCAGTTTAGACCGTCCCCGTCAATAATTAAGGGAATTTTTTTTGTGCGGCATATTTTTACCGTTTCCGTCAATATCCTTTGTGTATCGGGATTTTTACCCATTCCGCTGCCTATTGCCACAATATCCGACTGCTCCGCCAAGGCGTGAAGCTTATTAATATTTTCATCGCAGGAGGATATGAACCCCTCCGAATTGCTGCACAGCCGGGTCCCCATACATTCATATATCCCGCTCATTATCCTGTCCAGAACGGTTTTAACGGAAGCAATACGCACTATTCCCGCGCCGCTGCGCAATGCGCCAAGCACATTCAGCGCCGCTGCGCCGCTCATACTCTCCGCACCCGCAATTATCCCCAATCTCCCGAAACAGCCTTTGTGTGAAAACTCTCCCCTTGGGGGCAGAAAATCCCCCGAAAGCCTGTCGGTAAGTCTCGGAACAAAGCCTATTTTCTCAAAATCATCATCTGTCATGCCAATATCGGCGGGAACTGTTTTTCCGCAGTATGTTTTTCCGGGAGGCAGCAAAAGCCCGATTTTTAGCTCACCGCAGGTCACAGTCACTTCCGCCTTGAATGCACCCTCGCAAGCGCTGCCGTCCCTGCAATTTACACCCGAGGGCACATCTGCGGCGATCTTTCGGGCATTTGAGCGGCCTGCTCTATCAAACAGCCCGACAATTTTCTCGGGTAGGCTGCCGTGGAAGCCTGTGCCGAAAACACAGTCGACTATAATGTCATAATTGGTGAAAACATCACCGGCGAAATCATCGCCGCCAATATCCTCGTCGGAATCGGCAGAAACTATTTTTACACGGCTTTCATGGGATTCGGGCGGCATTG
>CAMWLD010000144.1 GCA_947175005.1 uncultured Ruminococcus sp.
ATCCTCATACGCCTCCTCTTTCACTGAAATCTCACAGCAATAAGGCATTATGGAATTAAAGAAAAGTTTATCACAGTCAATTGGTAAGGTGTTTTTAAATGATATTCCCGAATCGCTGATCTGCGGTTCGGAATTTTTTTGCGGTCGCTCACAAAATATAAATTGTAATTAATATAAAAATTAACATAATGTTTTTAAAATTATAACAATATATAAGGTCTATTATGTTAGACTTATTGTAATAGGTCTATTTAAATCGACCAATTTACGGAGTATTTTTCAATAACAGGAAAATGCATTTTTACGGAGGAAATCAAAATGAGAAAAACCAAGAAAATAACTGCTTTAACAATTGCACTGATCGCTGTATTTTCAATGACGGGCTGTGGCGAAACAGGAAATACACCCGACACAACATCACAAAACATAACGGAAACATCGGACATTACCGAAAGCGCTGCGGCAGCCGATGAATCCGAAACGGATAATTCGGAGGATATTCCCGTGGATGTATATGACGAACCGGAGGAAGAAGTCGATGAGCCTGCCGATGATGAGGTATATACCGATGTACCGGAGGAGACTGGCGTTAATTATGTTTTGTATGAAATGATGCTGAAGGTGGGAACAAAGGACGAGTATGACGGAGTGAGCTTTGGTGAAGACCTCGGAAATGTAACTTTGACTATGGAGATTCCCGATTATGTATCTATGGAAAAAACTAACGGAGATATAGAGGATAAAAAAGCCCTTGAAATTATGGGAGCTGCGTGGCCTGCCGAGCAGGGCTTTTCAAAGGACGGAATGAAAACCGATATGGTATCGGGGCGCACTGTTACCGTTTACGAGGAGCAGGAGGGCGAGGACGGACTTTATGAATATATGCTCCACTCTTCCGTCCCCGATCATTACAGCGAAAGCGGCATTTATGAAACCTATACATATATCATAAAGCGTGGGGAATATATGACGAGTATCTCATTCCTTGCGGAATTTTACGATAAAGATATTGCAGAGAAAATACTCTCTTCTATTGAAATAACCGAAACGGATACAAGTGAAAATAGCCAATAACTATTGGCTTCAATGATTATTGGCATCCAAATTATTGACCCAATAAATTTTATAAGGAGAAATGAAAAATGAGCGGTAATTTACCAAACAGTGAGCTTAGTCTTATGGAGATAATCTGGGATAATTCCCCTGTAAAATCGGGTGAACTCGTTACGCTGGCAGGGGAGGCGCTGGGCTGGAAAAAATCCACGGTTTACACAGTGGTGAAAAAGCTGACGTTAAAGGGGTACATAAAAAGCGAAAACGCTGTAATCACCGCATTGCGCAGCCGTAATGAGGTCATGAAGCACCGCTCGGAGGATCTGATAGAAAGGGGCTTTGGTGGATCGCTGCCCATGTTTCTGACGGCGTTTCTGCAAAAGGAGCGGCTGACAAAGGAAGAGGCGGCAGAGCTTAAACGGCTGATCGACGATTACACGGAGGATAAATGATATGGGGAATTTATTTTATAATGCGGTAAATATGAGCGTTACGGGGGCTGTGATGATCGGGGCGGTAATGCTGCTGCGGCTGGCGTTCAGAAAGCTGCCAAGGCGGTATTCATATGCGCTGTGGATAATCCCCGCTGTGCGGCTGCTTTGCCCTGTGGCGGTGTCCTCGGCGATCAGCATTTTTAACCTTTTCGGAACGCCCGTTAATGAAAACCGTATGGAGTACATATCGTCACCCGTGGAAACGGCGGTTTATTCGCAGACTGCAAGTGTTTCGCAGGTATCTCAAATTTCGGATAATTTGCAGACCGTAAGTTCAGCAGGGGGGAGTGAAACACCTGTTGTAAATGAAAATCATGAGCATGATAATGTATCGGATATAAGTGAACCCACGGCGGCAGTCAATGAGATAGAAACGCCCAATAACAGCGAAAATACGGACAGCGGCTTTGAGAATGCCGCAAACATAGCGGCAATTATATGGCTTTGCGGCAGCATGGGCGTGCTTATATGGACAGCTATAAGCTGGGAACTGGTTCGCCGCCGCATAAAAAACGCCGAAAACGCAGGGAAGATGTATATTTGCGACGAAATAGAAACTCCTTTTGTTTTCGGTATCATACGCCCTAAAATATATGTTCCACGAGGGATATCGGAAAATGATCTGCGCTGTGTGCTTGCCCATGAAAGGGCGCATATAAGCAGGGGAGACCATATTGTAAAGCTGCTTTGCATACCCATAACTGCCATTCACTGGTTCAACCCCTTGGTATGGGTGGGCTGCCGCCTGATGACGGACGATATGGAGCTCAGCTGTGACGAACGGGCATTGTCGGCGCTGGGCAATGAGGAGCGGAAAACCTATGCAAACGCCCTGCTCAATATGTCCATGCGGCAAAGCAAATTATCCCTCGGCGGTGCGCTCAGCTTCGGCGAATCGGGGATAAAGGGTCGAATCAAAGGAATACTTGGCGCAAAAACGCCTACCAAAGCGGCGGCGGTTGCAGCGGCTGTGATAATAGTCGGAGCGTCGGTGTGCCTGCTGACTAATGCCCAAAACTCGGATTTTATAAGACTTGGGAGCTATGAAAGTATTAACCTTATTTCCGCTGACGGCGTAAGAGAGTGCGACAAATCCGAGATAAAGGGATTTGTGGAGATGTTTGACAGCATTTCATTCAAAAGGGTGGGCGCTCCGTCGGAAGCACCGGAAAATTTCCTGTTTTCCCTTATTTTTTACAAAGGCTCTATGGCAGCTGCCGACCCTGACGGTGTGAGATTTTTTATTCATGAAAACGAGGACGGCTCGGAAGAAATTTACGCACAGCTCCGGCAGCACTTGCTCAACAACACCAAATACAGCTATTTTACCGTTACCAATGAGGAATTTGAAAGGGTTTACAGCAGCTTTTCCGAATACGCCCTCCACAGCTTTACGGGAACGGTCACGGAAAATACTGAAAATGAGTATACCCTTGTTCCCGACCCGTTAGGCGGCAAGCCGTATATTTATTTTGATTTTTCCGATAACAGATACCATGTTTCCCCGGATAATTTAAGCGGAGTGACAGACAGCGTGACTGTTTCATCGGATGAGGAATTTCAGCCTGGGGACAGTGTGCGAGTTTCATATTACGGCAATAATATGTCGGATAATGTTACCGTGAAAAAAGCCGAAACAATAAAATGCTATATCGGTGTACGCAACGATATTACAAATGCAAGTTACAGCGCAGATGATGAGGACAGCCAAAAAATATGGCAAAGACTTAAAAACTTTGAGCTTACGCCCGCCGAAAAATCCGGGTTGTTTACGGGAATAGGAAAAGGGGAGGGATATGCCTTAGCGAGCGGCTATAATACGTTTTACACCGTTCAAGTAAATGACGGGGAGCATTTTATACGGATCACCATGCTCTCTCCCGTAACTGACGCTATGGAGTTTGCAGAAGTGAAAGAGCCTCACCGCTATATTGCCGTTCAAAAGGGATATAAGGATTTTTGCGGCGTTCCCATTTATTATACAATATCCGACAGCGACTGGGAATTCCTTTGCAAAGAGGTTTGCGGCAAGTATGACGCACCATTTTTGCCGGGAATCTACAAGCGCATAAACAGGGGAGATAATATAGAAGCCGAGATAGAAATAGACCCGAACGGAAATATCCGAATACAAAAGACAGATGAGATATTGGCGGAGGTAAGCGATTTTAATATTTCACAAGAACAAGCCTATGGCTACAAGCTGAATCGTGATCAGCATATGCAGTATCTGGAGTATAAGGGCGCAGGAGTTATTGCGTATTCGCAAAGTCTGCTAAGTTCATATATGGACACTGCTTACGGCATTTACGTCCGTGATGAGAAAAGCGCCGAATCGCTTAAAAGCGAAAAGCCTACAAAATACACCGAGCACACAATAGTAATGCCCGATAACGACATACGGAGCAACGAAATAACAAAGCAAATGCCTGCGGTATATCTGTCCCTTGACCTGCCCGAGGGCTGGACGGTAAAAACCCCGAAAAGAAATGAAGAAACTTATCTGCCCGAGCTTTTCACGCCTGTGAATATTTATGATACAAGAGGCGAATTTGCGGGTACGGCAGCCCTTGGATTCTTTGAAGAAAGCGTTGACATAGATGACGGAAACGCACATCTGACGGTCTATAAAGACTTGCAGGGAAACTGGCAGGAGAATTACACCCCCATAAGCCATGAATATTTCAGTCAGAATGCTTTTACGGTAATTGACGGCAGCTATGCCGCAATGTATTTCGATGATTTTGAGGGCGTTTTCGCTGTAGCACATTTTAAAGAGGGGGCAGTCACAGAGGAACAGTGCAGGGCGATCGCAGGGTCTATAATAATGTATGAATATTACAGCGAACCCCGGGATATTATGGAAAGCTTTGTACGCTATTATTACAGCGGTCTTGGGAGCGGATATTTCCACCCGGAGATGTTTACGGATAATCCCCAGATGAGGGAATATCTGAACCTGAAGCTGACATATGAACGTTCCCTTGACCTTGATGTTGGTGCAAACGGGATATGGTTTTTCGCCGATACCAATTATTTTGGCAGAAAGGAAAACCAATTCGGGGAAGAGGTCTACTTCTACTCGCTTGGCTTCAATCTGACCTCCGAATATTCCCGAATGGGCGGCGGGGGAGACTTCGAGCTGGTGAAAAAGGACGGCGGCTGGCGTATCCACAGGGGAGTTATTTATACCATTGGAGATGAAATGGCTCTGGGCTTTGACTTTACAAATCGGTTCCGTCCCCCTGTGGAGTATGATCTGAATGCAGGTATCGAAAAGCTGAAAACGGCGATAGCAGGGGACGGCAATGCCGATAATTTACAGCCTGTCCCCGTTATCGGGCAGAACAGTCCCACTCCCGAGGAGGCTGTCAGAGAGTATCTTGCCGGGATGAATATTACGACCACTGCGGGAGTTTTCGAGGATGAACCGGAAACGGAAAAATACAGGCAATCCAATGTAAATGCCGATAATCTTACGGCAGTAATTGCCACAAGCCATGATTTTGACGATTCCTACGCACATTACTACATTGTCGAGGGCACTCCCGAAAGCGGCTACAGAGTAAGAGACGATCTGACGTATGCTACCGAAAACAGCGTATTTGTGGCGCAGGTGACAAAGGTCTCTGTGGGTAACTCTTACATTGTTACCCCATACAAGGGGCAGCCCGAGGCGGGCAGGGACAGTGATAATTACAGATCCGAAATATCCATAGTTTGTGACTTTGATCTTGAACTTGGAGAAAGCGTAGTTGTCTGCTATCCTGGGATAATGCAGGCAAGCGCCCCCGCACAGATAGTTCAGCTTTGGGAGCGGCGCTACACGGGCAGCGATTTCCCGACCTATGCCCGAGTGGAGGAAGAGTCTTACAGCAGCGTTTCCTACGTCGAGCTTCAGCGGGTAATGCAGGTCGGTTACAAGGACGAATATGGCGGAGTGAGCTTTTCTCCCGATGGCGACTACGTAGAAGTGGTTATGGATATTCCCGATTATTACGTAATTTCGGGCGATGATGTTTTTGTGAATGGTTTGGTAAATGGGAAAAATGCCGTTTCAATGGGGGCGCTTTGGCCTGCCGAGCAGGGCTTTTCGCCCGAGGATATGAAAATTGATATGGTATCCGGGCGCACAATTACGGTATATGAGGAGGAAACAGGTTCAAGCGGACTTTATGAATATATGCTCCATTCTTCGCTTCCCGATCATTACAGCGAAAGCGGCATTTACGATACCTATAAGTATATAGTGCGCCGCGGAGAGTATATGTTATGCGTTTACTTTTTGGCGGAATTTTACGATAAAGACATAGCGGAGCATATGCTCAATTCCCTTGAAATAGCTTTCCTTGACCCGGACAGCGTTTATTACAGCGATATTGAAATGGGAGTTTTCTATAACAGTGAAAGCGGCATTGCCGAGGGATATATATACAACGGGTCGGAGTATGAAGTGGCAGTCATGCTTAACCGTGTGCTTACAAGACTTGACGACGAGGGAGAGTATGTTCACCCCCAATACATAGGCA
>CAMWLD010000145.1 GCA_947175005.1 uncultured Ruminococcus sp.
AAATAATAGACCCCTGTATCCACCACTGCCCAAAACCCGTTTGCGCTGTTGTCGAAATCTACTTTGCGGTCAATGTTCCAAGCGATCTCTCCCGCGTAAGCCGTTTCCGTAGCCGCCGCCCAGCCGAGAAACCCCGCCATAAATATAAGAAAATTAAAAACCAGATATTCCAGCAGCTTTTCGATCTGTCTGTTTGAAGCTATCTGCCCCGCAATAGAGCTGCTGTCCGCAGGCTTTTTAGCCATGACTTTCCGCCTCCTTTTTTTCAGTCTCACAGTTTACCGATAAGCTTCTATGCTGCCCGTAAATTTCATAAAAAAATACAGCGCAATATAAACAGCGGCAAAAATCGGTATAGTAATTATCACAGTGCTTATGAGATCGACATATCCTTTTGTAATGTATGAATATGTAACACGGGCAGCAACTGTAATTAAAAAGCAAAGGGCAATGTGCAGCGGAAATTTTATCCGTGATCTTAATGCTCTTACCCGCATTATTTCAAAGGTCAGCCCATACAAACAGGAAGCCACAACCCATATCAGCACCGATTTAAGCGTTTCATTCAGACCGTTGTCCAATATCAGCATTGTGACAAATATCATTGTTCCGAACCCTGTCGAAATAAAAATGTTATGTACCATACTTTGTATTTTTTTCATGATTGGATTTCCTTTAAATAATATTTTTATGCGCCTTATTTTATTTCCACGGACGTTCCTTTCCGCGCCACCCCTTTTCCTGCCAGTAAGCATGATCCGATTCACTGAGTCCCCCCATCATACGCATGACAGAAAAAAACAGCTTTGTTTTTATCATAGGTCTTACTCTGCCGTTTCTTTTTATGATCTTGTCAGCAATCGCTGCAACCCTGCGCTCCGTTTTTGCCTTTATTTTGGGGTCTACCTCATTCCACGCCGTCGCCCGTACTCCTATTCCCAACTTGTATATTCTTCCACACCCCCAAAAGAATGCGCTGTCCGCCATGTCCTTGTTTGTGCTGCCCGTCCCCGCACCCGCAGCAGTTGAAATGCACACAGCCTGTTTCCCGAACATTTTTTCATTCGGACGGTGCACCATCCAGCGGTACCCGTAATGATCAAGAAATGCTTTCATTGCTCCCGTTGCATGATAAACATACACAGGACTTGCAAGAATAATAACATCCGCCTCATCCATAGCCTCTGTTATCGGCAGTAATTTTTTATAGTGAGGGCATTTTTCTTCGCTTCTTGTAAAGCAAGCCGTGCACCCCGTGCAAAAGCTGTCGAAATCCCTCGGAAGAAAAAATTCCGTGGTGTCAGCAGTATCGCCGTTCAGCTTTTCCGCAAGCATACGTGCGATCCGACAAGTAGACCCCTCATGGCTTTGCCCGTGTATAATAACGATTTTCATAAAATAGACTCCTTATAAATCAAAATAATTCTGCACCGCCGCCGCTTAAAATCCCATTGCCTCCAGGTCTTCCGTGATCTTAATGTACAGTCCTATAATATCCCCGCATTCGCCCTCATCTTTTTTTGCAATGGAAATTCTCGTCCGCCGCATATCCACCTCATCGCAATGGGATATACCCCGTATGCCGCTGCCCGTGTATATTCCCTTGAAATCTCCGCGGCAAACCTGCGAGGGGGCAAGCAAGCCGTCATTCTCACCCTCGAAGTGCTTCACCGTCATCATAGGAATGCTCATAAACCAATGCGCCCCGGGGCCGTTCATAACGAATGCATAGCTCTGATAATAGACCCCGTCAATATCGGGATTTTCCCTGTTGAATCTCTCTGCATTCGCCGTTTCAAAAGCGCATACAGCGCCGTATGTGTCGGGACTTTTGTCCCCGCCTATCTTCATAAAAATATCCGTCGCCTTGCACCCCAGACGAATAGCAGGCCGCAGCCTTTTCATAAGCCTGTCAACAGTTACAGAGCCGTTGTGGGGAGTGGAAAGGGTAGTAAGAGACGCCACCCTGTCCCCGTATCCCAAAGTTGAAATAAGATACCTTGCCTCCAAACCGCCCTTTGAGTGAGCAATGATGTTCACCTTTTCCGCACCCGTTTCACCTATCAGCTTATCAAAGCTTGCCCTCATCTGCCTTGCATTTCCCTCAATGCTGCCGTTGCCGTCGCTGCGGCTGTAGAAAATGCGTTCCCCTCTTGCCTCCAGCGCCCCGGGAATTCTTCCCCAGTAGCCTATCGGCCTGTCGTCCCTGAACCCCATTCCATGGGCTAAAAGTATCGGATATTTCAGCGGCATTTAACTCATGCTCCCTTTTGCTTGATAAATAAAAAATATATCGGGCAATTTTTCGGAAAAACATCGCCCGAAAATTTAAAGTAAGATAAGGTGATAAACCTCACAGCCCTCTGCATTAATCCTCTGCTTCAGGCTCTTTCAGCGCATACCCCACACCCCTTACAGTCTGAACATATTTCACCTTGGAGTATTCCTCCAGCTTCCCCCGCAAATAGCGTATGTAAACGTCCACCACATTAGTTTCCCCGAAATAATTGTACCCCCATACCCGTTCAAGCAGCTGCTCTCTGGTCATGACCGAGGGAGCGTTTTCCATAAGCGCCTGAAGCAGCCCGAATTCCTTTACCGTAAGGTCCATAAGCTGACCGCAGCAGCTTATTGTGTGCTTTGCCGTGTCCAGCTCCAGCTCGCCCACAGTGATGATAGGGGAGTCCTCGGGAACGCTTTCCGGCATAGACCTCTTGCGCAAAGCCGCCCTTATCCTCGCCAGCAGTTCTTCTATGGCAAAGGGCTTTGTGATGTAATCGTCCGCCCCCATGTCCAGCCCCGAGACCTTGTCCATTACCGAATCTCTTGCCGTCAGCATTATCACGGGCGTCTGCATTTCCGACTTTCGCATCCGCCTCAATACCTCCAGCCCGTTCAGCCCCGGCAGCATTATATCCAGCAGTATAACGTCAAAGCCACCCTCCTGTGCCAAAGCAAGCCCCTCTCTGCCGTCTCCCGAAATTACCGTTTCATATTCCTCATGCTCCAGCTCCAGCTGAACAAATCTCGCCAGCTGGGGTTCATCCTCTATTATAAGAATTTTTGACATATTTTTGAGCTCCTTTACTAATTTTTGTACACCAAAAATGCATTGATACTTAGGGGATTCACCGTAACTTTTAAACTTGTTCCTCATCCCTTTCCCGTTTTATTATTCTGCCTTTTTCACCGTGTAGCTGCACCCCGCCGCAACGGAAATAAGCATGGCCGCAAAAGCCAGCCCCGCCGAGAAGCATATAATGAGAAGTCCCACTATTAAGGGCATTTTCAAGACTTCCCGCTCCTCCTTGGTAATAATAACCTGATATTTTAAAATGTCCTTTAACCGATCGCCTATCTGCCTGAAAGCGATCCTGATGAGTTCACCAAAGCTTTCAGCGTCCGCCGCCGTCTTGCTTTGCCGCTCTTCGGCCTTGGGAATACTCGTGGAAAACGAACTCCGAGCGCCTCCCATCTTGCCTCGCTTTTCAAGGATTATCATAGCCTCCAGCAGGTCAAAATCGGCCTCGCGCAGCACCTCGCCCGCTTCCTCATAGCTGATACCGCATTTTTCCACCAGCTTTTCCGCCATTTCCAGCTTATCCATAGGCATACTCCTTTCGGATATTTTTAACTTAAAAAATTTTTACAAATCATTTTATCGGAATCTATCTCATCAAAAGCAGCCGCAAAATTTTCTTGACTCTTGCCTCTGCTCATCTTGCCTCTAATTAAAAAATCCTTTATCTTCCGAATCAAGCGGATTGCCGCCGGCATATTCCATAGGCCGTGTATCCTGCACGGGACGGGGGATTTGCACCGATTGATTTGAAGCCGATGTGTCGGACGTCTGACTGCCGCTTTGTCCTCCGTTCCAATACTGACCGTATGCAGGCGGGGGAGTAAAGCCCCCCGAATGATTTACAGGATTATTTATAGGGCTTTCGGCTGCCTGCCGCTGTCTGCGGCCCAAGGAAATGACCACGTCCTCCGCACCCTCTCCCGAAACGGTGTATTTCACCCCGAAAATAAGCGATATAATAAACGCAGGCATAGAAAACTCCCAAGAGAGTCCAAATACAGCCACAAACACAGGCAGGGGCACATCAAAATAATCCCTGTTTCCCGTCACCCGCACTCTCTTTACGCAAACTTTCCCGAATGCCTTTCCCGCCTTTTTGACCCCATTGTTTATGGCCTCGTTTCCCGAATTTGCAAAGCTGTTCTTCCTTGCCGTATCTGCATTTTCCCCGTAGGTCTTTTCGGGGTTTATTCTCTTTGCCTTTTCCAGCATTATCACCGCATCCAGCATATCGCCGCCGCAGGCTTCATATGCGTATTTCGCTTCATTGTAGGAAGCTCCCGTCTTATTCACAAGCTCGCTTACAGATTCATATTCACTCATGGTACGATTCCCTTTCCGCAAAAAATATCCTTGATTTTTGCTGTGTTTTTTGAAGTTATTTATATTATAGCACACGAACATTAAATTGTACTTTAAATAAGATTAAAAGTTGATTAAAATTTTTGCCCCGAAGATTAAAAAACTCGGGAAATTTTAATAATTCTTCAACTGCACCCTATAAATTTCAGCCAATAAGAAGCTTTGAGCAGCCTATCGAACATTACCGAAAGCTTTTCCAAACAAAAAGAGCAGTTACACATAACGGATAACTGCCCGACAAGCCGGAATTTATATTGGTCATTATCAGTTCTCAAAAGTAAACCCACAATTATGATTGCTTTCAGTTCCGCAGATACGGTAATGATCGTTTGTATATTCTTCAACGACCTTTTTCCAAAACAAACCGGCCGAAACATTGTTTTTCCAATAGCAAACTTCCCAAGGCCCACGATGTAGATCAAACAGCTGTGTGGCTGCCTTTTTGCCAATTCCCATTCTTCGGTATTTGAGCATAACAAAAAATTCGCCGAAACACCGTGCATCTGCTTTTTTCCGATAGTCGCAATAAGGGCAGATCAAGGCAAATCCCGCAATTTTTCCGTTAACACGTATCAGATAAGGAAATCTTCCATCCTCATTCCAATAATCATCAATGTGATTATATCCATAGTATCCGTATTCATTGATGTCATTATTGCTGAATGCTGTAAACTCATAATTGTACAGCTCCATCAGCCGTATCAATAGCGGCTTTTCGTCAACGGACATCAGGTGCAGTGTAATATTCATTTTCATTTTTCTCCATCAAATTTTGATTTGTCGTCCTATGGAAGCGCGGATTAAACGGCTTTTTAAAATGGCAGTGTGACGGCTTTTCCCGCCGCCACGAGCATTTACGCCCTCGGGGGAAAAGCCTTAGATCAGCAGTTCTCTAAATATTATCAAAAACATCTGCTTAATGCAATATGCCTTGGTGAAATTGACAGAGTTTTTCTATTCACACTTAACTTGAACAGGGATGCAATAATTATAACCGTAATGGAACGCCAATTAATAAAGCGCCGCAATAAGCTTTTTCCTCTCCGCCTTGAAATCCTCTGCAGAGATCTCACCGCCGTCAAGCCTTGCTTTAAGCGCCTTTACAGCCTTTTCAAAGCCGTCCAATCCCTCCGAGGGCTCGGGCGCAGGAATAGGCGCAGGAGCAACAGGAGCTGCATTCACAGTCTCGGCCGCCGATGCTTCGGCACCTGCAGAATCCTTTTCGCTTTCCTTTGGAGCAATGTCATTAAAGTCCATATCCTCCCCGATCTCGGGCACAGGAGGCAGCTCGTTTATCACAGGAGCAGGAGCGGGAACAGGCACGGGCGCAGGCTTAACAGGTGCGCTCTCCGCCTTGCCCGAAATGCTCTCAAGATCAAGCACAGGTTTCTTTGGTATCTCAATGCTTTCCAGCTTTTCCAGTGCCTTTAAGGATTCGGCAACATCTCCGGTCAGCACCGACGCATTGGCAGAGGGCTTCTCCGCAGGCTTTTCAGCAGCCTTGGGAGGCTCGGGCGGCTTTACATCGGGAGCTTTCACTGCAGGCAGCGGCGGGATAGGGGACTTGTCATTCGCAGGTTTGTTTCCACGGGTTTGCCGTTATCCGCCTCGGCA
>CAMWLD010000146.1 GCA_947175005.1 uncultured Ruminococcus sp.
TTATGATAGTGCCTGCGGTGTTTACATTTATGGGGGAAGAGGGAATGTCCGCAGGGCCGGGGCTGATGTTTGTTTCCCTGCCGAAGGTTTTCGAGGAAATGGGCACGGCGGGAAATGTTATAGGCTCTCTGTTTTTCATCATGGTGCTGTTTGCGGCGGTGACCTCCTCCGTGTCGGTAATGGAAGCCATAGTTTCCAGCATTATGGATAAGTTCGGATTTACACGGAAAAAGGGCGCAGCCGTTGTGACTGCCTATGCCCTTATAGGTGGACTTATAGTTTGCCTGGGGTATAATCTGCTTTACTTTGAGGTAACGCTTCCCAACGGCACTGTTGCGCAGGTGCTGGATATTATGGATTATATCAGCAATAACTGCCTTATGCCCTTGGTGGCGCTGCTTACCTGCATTCTGATAGGCTGGGTCACAGGACCTAAGGTGATAATTGAAGAGGTAACAAGCGGGGGCGTGAAATTCGGAAGAAAGACTCTTTATGTTATCATGATAAAGTTTATTGCGCCCGTACTGCTGTTTCTTCTGCTGCTTCAGTCGGTAGGTATAATAAAAATAAGCGGATAATTTATCTGCGAGCATAAAAATCAGAGGCAAGATACTTGTAAATTCAGTGTACACTGAATGTTTACAATATCTTGCCTCTTGTTTTCGTGTTTTCGGCAGTGCAAGAGCTTTACAGAACACTAAAAGCGCTCAACATCTTGCTTCTTGCCTCCTGCCTCTTGCTTCTTAGATGTACAGATCCATAAGCTGACCGGTGGCAAAGTTAAAGCCGTTGCCGCCGAAAATACCCATAGAGCCGTAGCCGTAGGAATTTGAAGTGGAATTGCCGTAAAGCATATTTCTGAACGAGGTCGTCTGAGCCTTGTTCTTAGCTGCTGCGGTAATATCCTCAGCCCTGTCGGCAATACGCTTAACGGGGGAGTAGTTGCCTGTGAACAGACTCTTTACCACGTTCTTGTCGGCCTTTTTGAGCAGTTCCTCATCTACGGAAAGCTTGTTGTCGCTGCCAATGGTAATGCCCACACGCTTTAAGGACTTTGCGTGCATTTTCACAGTGTCGGTCATTCTAAGACCTTCACTCAGGGCGTTTACGCTGTCCGACTTGCCCATGGCGTCAATGGTGGAGTTGTATGCCTCGGTAAATTTCTTTACCGTGCTTACAAGTGCGTCTCCGTCCTCAATGTCCTTTGCGCTCATAGCGCTGAGGGACGAGGCTGCCTTTTTAAGGCTGTCGGAGGTGTTTGCCAGGTTAAGCTCGGAGGAAACGGAACCGATCTCTCCGTCGCTTGTGCTGCTGCCGGTCTTATCCGAGGAAGATGAGAACAATTCGTTCATTTTCTTCCTGTACGCAGGGGAACGAACTTCGTCCGCCAGCTTCATCAAAGCCTGAAGATCCGAATTGCTTGCAGCCGTGGTCTTCTTTTTTGATGAGTAGCCGCTGCCGTAAATGCCCGACAACCAGGAATTGTAGCTGCTGTAACTGCCTATTCCGCCAATTGCCATAAATATCATCTCCTTTTAGCAAATTCAGGATATAATTTCCCTATCTTAAATATACCATATTGCTCCCGTTTTGTCAAGGGGGAATTTAAGAAAATACCTAACAAAATACATTAAATTTTTTTGTGATAATGCAAAGGGCATTTGATCGTCGGTTTATTAAAATCAGGTCATATTTTTTCGGACAACTTCATATAAATTAAAAAAACGGAAAGGCGGTAGCAGCTTTGAAAGCAGATCATAAAAAATTCAAAAAATACAAAACGGCGGTATTTTCGGCAATGGCGGTAATGGCGTCCGCCGTAATGATAGGTTATGCCGCAAGGCAGATAAACAATGCGGTTTATGTAAACACCCCCGAGGCGCTGGCGGAAGCCCCCTCAAAGGTGATCGTTCTTGACAGCGGTCACGGGGGCATGGACGGAGGCTGTTCAACGGCAGAGGGAGTTACCGAAAAGGGCATAAACCTTGAAATTATGCTCACCGTCCGCGATATGTGCAGGCTTTACGGCTTTGATGTGGCAGTGACCCGTGACAAGGACACCTCCATTCACGATGAGGGAGTCACGGGAATACGCAATCAAAAGGTCTCGGATATGGAAAACAGGCTGGAGCTTTTCAATAAATTCCCCAACGCCGTTTGCCTGTCCATACATCAGAATACATTCACCGACCCCAAATACAGCGGAGCGCAGATGTTCTATTCCTCCGCAAATCCCGACAGCGAGCGTTTTGCCTCCATTCTCCAGAATCTTTTCGTGCAGAATCTCCAGCCCGATAACACAAGGGAGACCAAGCTTTGCGGCAAGGAGCTTTATCTTTGCTATTACTGCAATAATCCCGCGGTCATGGCGGAATGCGGCTTTTTATCCAATCCCGCCGAGGCAGCCCGTCTTTGCGACGAGGGCTACCGCCGCCAGGTTGCGTATACTCTGTTCACAGGCTTGCAGGAGTTTATGCTTAGCTAAATAAAAAGCAGGATTTGACAGTAAGGGCAAATGGCAAAACTTTTGCCGCAAAAATTATTCTGTAAAAATATTGCTGCAAAATTCTTGCATCTTGCCTCTCATATCTCTTGCTTCTAATTAAGGAGTTGTAAACAAAATGGATCGTACATATTTGCGTTATTTTTTCGGGGGAGTATTAAAGGCGATAGAAAATTTTAAGGGGGACATTTGCGAGATACGTTTGCGGGCGGGACTGCCTCTTGCCGTTACCGACTCTGCGGGCAGCGCTCTTGTAAATGAAAACGGCAGCAGGGAATACGACCCGGGGAATGCCCTGCATATAACTGCGGAGGACGTCAGACGAACCTTTGAGGCTGTCTGCCGTTATTCCGTTCACAGCTTTCAGGGGAGCATTGCCAAAGGTTATGTCACCCTGCCCGGGGGACACAGGGCGGGAATCTGCGGAACGTCCGTTGCAAATTCCGAGGGCAGGACGGAAAATATCCGTCACATAAGCAGCATAAATATGCGCATTGCTCGTGAAGTACCCGGGGCTGCCGAGGAAATAGCGGCCTCGGTACAGCTTCCCTGCGGAGTGCTTATCTGCGGAGAGCCGGGCTCGGGAAAAACCACAGTGCTTCGTGATCTTTGCCGCATTGCGGGGGATAAATTCCCGGTGACTCTTATTGACGAGCGGGAGGAGATAGCAGCGGTTACGGGCGGTGTTCCCGCAAACAATGTGGGGCTTCAGACGGATATATTGAGCGGCTTTTTAAAGCCCGAGGGCATTATGACGGCGGTGCGCTCTATGAACCCGCGTATGATCTTCTGCGACGAGGTGGGGGGAGATGAGGATATTGCCGCTTTGGAATATGCGGCGGGCTGCGGCGTTAAAATTGCAGCAGCTGTCCACTGTCCCGACCCGAAACGGCTCATTATGCGCACACGGCTTTACAGGCTCTTTTCATTGGGAGCGCTGGAGTTTGCGGTGTTTGTGAAGAACCGCAGGATAGAGGGGATAGTAAAGGGCAGCGCTTTGGGCGTGAATTTTGTTGATACAAAGGGGGGCGGAGCGTGAAGCTGCTTGGAATAATAATTCTGATAATGACCTCTTGCGCAGCAGGGTGCCTTGCCTCGGCGGGGCTTAAAGGAAAGGCGGAAAATATGCAGCAGGTGCGGCTGATGATAGAAAAGCTGCGGCTGATGATACGCTATGAGGCAATAGAGGTGTCGGAGATATCCAGACGGCTGGCGGAGGATGAAAGCCTGTCGGGACTGAGCTTTTTGGGGGAGCTTTGGAAAAATGCGTCCCTGTTTTATGAGGGAAACGAGACCTTCTGCGCCTGCTGGCGGCGGGCGGTTGACAGGTCGGGGACGTTCTCGGGGGAGGAGCGGGACTTGCTTTATAATATCGGGGATATTCTCGGTTCCTGCGACTGCGAGGGGCAGCTTTCGGCTCTTTCCCTGTGCGGCTCGGAGGCGGACAGGCTTGCTGCCCTGTCCCGTGAGGCATATGCTGCCAAAGGCAGGCTTTACCGTTCCCTGGGGGCTGTGGCAGGGGCGCTTATTGCCATAATTATTGTGTAAGCTGTGTGCCGCAGCGGTAAGCTCGTTTGCCGTAAAACATAAGCCCTTTTGTTTTGCGGCACGGTAACTCTTAAATGAGATAACCTTAATAAACGCTTTTTGGATAGTTTGTTCATTTAAAAATCAAAAATCCGGGAGAATCAACAATAATGGATATTGAGCTTATTTTCAAGGTTGCGGGGGTGGGGATAATCGTGTCGGTGCTGAACATTCTGCTGAAAAAAGCGGAGCGGGACGAGCAGGCGCTGATGACCACCCTTGCAGGTCTGGTGGTGGTGCTGATGATGCTTATAGATTACATTGAGCAGCTTTTTGATGCTGTGCGCAGCGCCTTCGGTATATAGCCTATGCCGGGGGATAAGCTGATGATGATAGCGGGGGTGTGCGTGTTCACAGCCGCCCTTTGCAAGGTGTTTGAGAGTACCGGCAGGGAATATTCGGTATTTGTGAAAACTGCGGCGGCTGTGGCTGTGATGACGGCGGTCATAGGCGCTCTTGCACCTGCTGCGGAGCTTATAGAGCGGCTTTACGACCGCACGGGGGCGGACGGAGGGTATCTTGACATAATGATGAAAGGCCTGGGGATATGCTACCTTACCGCTCTTGCGGGGGAAATATGCCGTGACAGCGGAGAAGGGGCGCTGGCGGTGCAGGCGGAGACCGCAGGCAAGACCGCTCTTCTGCTGATCTCCCTGCCCCTTTTTGAAAAGGCGGCGGAGCTTGCGATAAGCTTAATTAATAATTAATGATTAATAATTAATAATGAGCGGAGGGTTTTCATTTTGCTGTACGGCTTTGGTGAATGCGGTCATTATGGACAGTTTGTTCATTTGATATGTGCTGTTTAATTTTCGTTAATGCGGAGGAACTGAAAAATGAAGCGGATGATGAAATACATATGCCCATTGCTCACGGCTTTGGTTATGATATTTCTTGCGGGCGCTCACGTTTACGGAGCGGAAAACGACCTGGCGGCGGAGCTTGGAGCGGACAGGGCGGGGGACGGGCTTTCCTATGACGCGGCGGACTTTCTTGCGGAAAACAACATCACTCCCGACAGCACCGAGGGAGTAATGGCTCTGTCGCCGAAAACAGTCATAGCCTATATGTGGGAGAAGCTGAAAAACAGCGCCGCCGCCCCCTTGAAGCTGGCGGGCATGGTGTTTGCAATAGTCATAATGTCGGGGGCTTCCTATGCTGCGGCAGACGCTGTGAACACTCCCGGAGGGCTTAAAATATGCCGCACGGTAACGGTGCTGACGGCTGTTACCATAGTTATCCCGAAAATGGAAAGCTGCATAAATTCGGTCACCACGACCCTTTCCGCAGGGGGGGATTTTATGCTAAGCTACGTTCCCGTTTTTGCGGGGATATGCGCCGCTTCGGGTAATATGGGGGCTTCTGCGGCCTACAGCGGAATACTTTTAGCGGCGGCGGAATTTGCGGTGCGGGCAGCGGAAAAGATCATTATGCCCGCAGCCTCCATTTGCATGGCAATGCACATAATCGACGCTGTTAATCCCGACTTTTCCCTGTCCTCTCTGACGGGGCTTATAAAAAAATGGTGCTCTCTGCTTATGGGCTTTATGATGACGATCTTCACGGGGCTTTTGTCCCTGCAAAGCCTTGTGGGCACGGCAGCGGACACGGTGGGGATAAAGGCAGCGAAATTTATGGTGTCAAACTTTGTGCCCGTGGTGGGGGGCGCTGTGGCGGAGGCTTACAGCACCATGCGCTCGGGGCTGGGAATGCTCAAGGGCGCTGCGGGGGCATTCGGCATAATCGCCCTGCTGACGGTGCTTTTGCCGCCTGTTCTGGAGACCCTTTGTATGTATCTTGTAATGACTGCGGGGCAGGCAGCGGCGGAGCTTTTCGGGCAGAAGGAATTGGCAGGATTTTTCGGGGGCGCGGCTTCGGTGCTTAGCATTACAGCGGCGGTCATTGCCTGCTTTGGGGTGCTCTTTATCGTGTCCACCCTGATAATGATGGCGGTGGGC
>CAMWLD010000147.1 GCA_947175005.1 uncultured Ruminococcus sp.
GCTGTATACATACCTGTCGGCGGCATAGCTGTGTTCCAGTGTACAGGTGTAGTTATCAAATTCCTCGGAAAATGGCAGACGGCTGTCGGGCAGGGGGATATCCTTTTCCTTTGCGCCAGCAAGCGCAAAAATCAGCAGACCTATGATAAGCACAATAAAAATGTACGGCAGGATATACTGCCTTGCGTATTTGAGCCGTCCACGCTCGGTGCGGTCTCGCTTTACCTTTGAAAAAGCCATTCCCAGACAAGCGACACCGTTTACTCCCATAACAATATCCCGCACCGCCCTGAAGTCCATATATTTTGAAAAGCCTCTTGCCGAACCGAATATATTCGGTATATCTGTTGTAAGGTACATTATGAAAAGCAGCAGCCACATTATTCCTTGAATGATATATCCGTTTCTTCGTCTGCGCTCCCATTCGTCAGGGTCTTGATCGGGTTTGGGTATAAACGCCGAATCCATGTTGCGCCAAATAATATAGTCGCCCATTCTGCCGCATTTCACCCACGGCTTTGGAAACTCTCCGCCGTTTGAATATTGGGCAGCTCGTATAACAGCATATGTAACCCTTGTCCCCTCAGTCACAGGCTCAAAGGTCAGCATACCAATACTCTGTGCGGAATGCTTGAGCATATACCCCTTTTGCAAATGCTCGTCAAGGACATTCATCAGAATATCCCTGTTGAACATATCAAAATCGGCAAATACTTTGAGTTTCTCGGCTTTTGGCGTTGTGTCGGTCATTTGCTCCACCTCTTTTTAAAGCTTGGTCGATATTTATAGACCTCTATTAAAAGTTTAACATAACAGACCAAACATTTTGTGGATATTTTTATACATTTGTGTTAATTTTTATAGAATACCGGGCAGCAAAACAGCGCAGTGCCATATTGGCATATCACTGATAATATTTTTCGATCAGCTCTTTAACGGGAATGCCGTCAATAGTCATACCCGAAATCCGACATGAGGAAATAGCAAGACCCTCTAAATTGCAGTTTTCGAGGCTTACCTCCGACAGGTCGCAGCCCTTGAAAACAGCCTCGCCTATATCCACATTTTCCAACCGCCCTCTGCGTATGTCGCCGTTGTTTATCCTCACTCCCGACATGGCAGCGTCCTTTATCTGCGCCCCCGCCAGGTTGGCATTTTCTATGGCGGCATCCTCCAGCATTACATTGTCCAGCTGTGCGGATATCATGTTGCAGCCGGTTATAGTTATCTCCGAAAGGTCGCAGTCCACCGCCGAAACTCCGTTAAAGCTTGTGCCTGTGATATTGGAATAGGAAAAGTCGCAGTCGCTGCAAATATCAATTTTTTCATTCTGCAAGATCATCTCTTTAATAAACTCCTTTCATACGGCGTGCCGCCGCTGCAAAAATTTTACCGTTTCTTTAATTTAAAAAAATCCCGATTTGGGGGAGAAGATACCCCCTCAAATCGGCATTTAAAATTTACTGTCAAGGCAGAGGCAAAATCTTACCTCTAATGTCTACTCACTGAAACTTACTTGTCTGCAATTACATCAACGCCGGGAAGTACCTTGCCCTCGAGATATTCAAGGGAAGCGCCGCCGCCGGTGGAAATGTGGGACATCTTATCGGAGAAGCCCAGCTGAATAACAGCCGCTGCGGAGTCGCCGCCGCCGATAATCGTGGTAGCGTCTGTGTCGGCAAGTGCCTTAGCAACAGCGATTGTGCCCTGTGCAAGAGTGGGGTTCTCGAATACGCCCATAGGACCGTTCCATACAACGGTCTTTGCGGTCTTTACAGCCTCGGCGAAAAGCTTCTGTGTCTCGGGACCAATGTCAAGACCCATTTTGTCAGCGGGGATAGCCTCGGCGGATACATAGTCAACGGCAATTTCGGCGTCAATGGGGTCGGGGAATGCAGCCGCAACAGCGGTGTCAACGGGAAGCAGCAGCTTCTTGTCCAAAGACTCTGCCTTTGCCATCATTTCCTTGCAGTAGTCCAGCTTCTCATCATCAACCAGGGACTTACCTATTTCGCAGCCCTTAGCCTTCAGGAATGTATAAGCCATACCGCCGCCGATAATAAGTGTATCGCACTTTTCCAGCAGATTGGAAATAACATTGAGCTTGTCCGCAACCTTAGCGCCGCCCAGAATTGCAACAAAGGGTCTTTCGGGTACTTCTACCGCATTGCCCAGATACTTTATCTCCTTCTGCATAAGGTAGCCCACAGCGGTCTCCTTAACGAATTTTGTTACGCCCGCAGTGGAAGCGTGTGCACGGTGAGCCGAGCCGAAAGCGTCCATTACAAAAACCTCGCCGTCAACCAGTTCAGCCAACTCCTTGGAAAGGTTCTCGCCGTTCTTGGTCTCGTCAGCGCCTCTGAAACGGGTATTCTCCAGAACAACGATCTCGCCGTCAGCCATTTCGGAAACGGCTTTCTTAGCGTTATCGCCCACAACCGAATCATCTGCTGCAAATGTTACCTTAGTGCCCTCCATAAGCTCAGCCAGTCTCTTTGCTGCGGGAGCCAGGGAGAACTTAGCCTCGGGGCCGTTCTTGGGCTTGCCGAGATGCGAGCAAAGCACTATCTTTCCTCCGTCCTGTGCCAGCTTCTTGATAGTGGGGAGAGCGGCTGTTATCCTGTTATCGTTGGTAATAACGCCGTCCTTTAAGGGAACGTTGAAATCCACCCTTACGAGGACCTTTTTGCCCTTTACGTTAATGTCGTCAACTGTGACCTTGTTTAAACCTGCCATTGGTATTACACCCTTTCCTAAAAATGTACCCTTGGAGAATGTCCCAAAGGTCTTTATTTATATTTTATACCATTTTTCGGAAAATTGCAAGGGGTTTTGGGAAATTTTTATAAATTTTTTTGCCAAATGTGATAATAAGTTTGTGAAGATTACCATTAAGTGCTATTAAATACGAAAATTTTTGCTTAAATCTTTTTTCATTGTACGCCGTCAATTGCTGTACGCCGTCAGCGCCGAATATGTTTCAAACTTTTTCCTTTTCTTTCTTGTGCATTTGATACCGTTTGAAGCGCACCATTCCTCGGCAAAATCAATTATTTTTTCTTTTCCCTCCACTACCCATTCGGAGTAATAATTATCCTCATCAAACCACGGCGAATAATTTTTATGGTAATGATCGAGCAGTTCAAAATCGGTCATGGAATCGACTTGCCGAGCAAGCTTTTTAAGACTTTTGTTACTGCTGTTTTTTATAAATTCCCGCAGCAATCCGCCTTGTGTAAACTGCCTTGGAATTTCCGCAAAATTGGTATCCGAATTTATAGATTCCTCATCATCGGGTAAATAAAACTCGCTTGCGGGAATGTAAATATACGCTTTTTTAATTTGTGCTGCGTCAAGAAAATACTTCCATATTTCATCAAGAAAAACCATTTTATACCACCTTAGATAATTCCTACAATTTCATATTTTAAACCCTTAACATTATTTTCCTTAAAAATATTATACACCCGCCGTGATACAATAAGCTCGGGACTGCCGTACCACCCGACCCCGAATTGCTCACATGAAAGATTAAAATCCGCAGCCTGCTGCAAATCGCTGTCCTTGTATCGCATATAAGAAAGAGGCAGAATATGGTGGCATTTGCAAACATCGCAGTAGCCCTCGATTATTTCCGTATCCATACTTTTATCCGCAGGCGGCAGTGTGCTTGTAACCGCCATTCGCCACACGGGAAAATCATTTTTAATCCTTTTGCCGTAATGATGTGCGGGGTAAAATTCTACCCCTGTAAGATTATTTCCTTCTATTAAATTTTTAGTTTTATCCGACAACAGAATTTCATTATTAAGATTATCCGAACATGAAATATCCTTGCCCCCGAATCTGCATTTGTTTATAAAAACCTCCCCTGTGGGAATGCGCTGATGAGTATCACAGGCGCTGCAATATTTGTCGGAATATTTTGTGTTATAATGTTCGGTATGATCTTCACTTCCGTAAATCCCAAGCTTCATTTTATAAAACAGAGCGCTGTCAATTTCTTTTTTGGTGCATTTTAAAGAATATGTATGTTCGCTGACTTTTATCAGGTATTTCTCGGCAGCGGTTTTAACGGACGATTTTATTTTATAATATTTTTCGCTGTTGTATGGTGCGGAATAATATTTTAGCTTTGTATCCGACATCAGTTCTCCCAATCCGAATTCGGCATTATATTTATTAAGTCTGTTTGAAAAATCCTCAAAATATTCGTCTGTTTTGTAATGGCTTTTCATAAATTCACGAAAATCCACCATGTTATATACAAAAAAGTTTCTGAACTCAATCATTTGTTTTCTCTCTTCTCTCCCCCTCATCATCAAAAATTTTTCTAAGCTCCCGTTCAATCAAAAAAATACTTCCCAGCATTGCAATGACCTGTAACATTATCATTCCCGTCATTGCGAGTAAAAGACTGTCCCCCGAAAAAATAAAGCTTAATATCAAAAGCAGCACAAGCGATACCGCAAGCATAAGTATACCAAGCTTTTTCCAAAGCCTTGACATTATCAGTTGGGCGGTTTTCCAGGTGTCATTATTGAGCCTTGAAAATGAAGTGTTATAGCCTATCCCGCCCACTTCCTCCGGAGGATTTTTCTCAAAAATAATACCTAAAAAAAGCATTAGCAAGGGCAGCGAACAGCCAAAGAAAAAAGAGTAAATTATTTCAAGCATTTCTATTCCTCCCAATAAAAATATAAGCAAACCGCTGTGTGTTTTTTACGCAAATTAACTGTATGGATACCTGTACTGAACGACCCTCCAAGAGCCCTCTTCATCACGGGAGATCACAAAATTCCCCCCGTCGGTGTAGCCCGTAAAGCTGCCGTATTCGTCGTATTTTTCCTGCCGTGAGCGGAACAGCATTCTGTCCTCGCTTATCTCCATTCCCGAAAATGTCAGCGTGCCGAGAGAGTAGTCAAAGCTGCCGTCGCCGACTATTCCGTAAAGCTCGCCGCCTATATCGGTGTATTTCTGCGGCGCTTCGGAAAATATTTTTCGGGCGGCTGTATCGGAAAATACCGCGCCTAAATAATCCAGAAGATCATCTGTATCGGCAAACCTGCTGTCATTGATCTTAAAGTAATATTCCACTACTCCTTCGGGGGAGGTGATCTCCACGAAATTATCAAAATCGGAAACATTAAAGGAAGAAATTATAAAATTCTGTGCAGCATAATTTGCCGCCGCCCAGTATGCGTAGCCGAAATAAAGAGGATTTTCCTCGCTTATTTTTTCAGAGCCCAGAATAAGCCGGGAATTTTCATAATCAAAGGTCATAGTCCTTATTTTAACACGGCTTTCTATGGGGCGAACCTGTCCGTTTTCATCAAAAACGCTGCCGTCAACGGAAATTTCATAAATGAATTTTTGCGGTTCTGTGTGGTAAAGCTGAGTTTTGTCCAGATAATCATGCACCGTTTCGGGGATTTCATTTTCGGGGTCGCCGGGGGTAACTATCCTTATTTCCCGCAGCTCTCCTGTCTCGTCCACGGTGTACATACGGCTGACCGAATAGGCAGGCTCGGGCTCATCAGAAGCGCTTCCTGCGCCGTATTCCGAAAGATAAAAGGTGAACTGGAGAATATCCGGAATGGGAGTATCGTCAATATCATTCGCAATAAGCCGCACCACCGTTGAAGCGTCGGCGCTGCTGTAGGGCAGATAAACGTCATAGCCGTAGGGTGCGGTGATTATAAATTCACGGCTTTGGTATCGGTTATTTTCCACGGTCACGGATATTTCATTTTCATGCTCGCCCCTGCGTATAATTATCATGTAATTTTCCGTTTCGCCCCGAAGCTTTAAGCTGTACTCGGTAAAGGGAGTTTCCGCCGTGGTATCCTCTTCCTGCAAAACAGCCGCTGATTCGGACGCAGCGGGAATATTTTCTTCACTCTCCCTGTCCGCACAGGCTGTTAAAGCCGCTGTCATGAGGG
>CAMWLD010000148.1 GCA_947175005.1 uncultured Ruminococcus sp.
GCCATAATGTCCAGCAGAGGTGTTTTTCCTGCGCCGTTCTCGCCGATAAGTGCGGTGGCAAAGCCCTTGGGGATATTGAATTCGGGCACATTCAGCTCAAAGCCGTTATATTTTTTAACAATGTTTTTCATCTCAATAATGTTTTCCATAATAGATTCTCCTTATTTAAATTTTTCTGTTTTTTTGGGGTTGACCGCTTACTCTTCACCCTTTAATCTAAGCAACGTGTCAAGGGTATTTTTCAGTTCCTCATCGGTCATTCCCGCGATTTCCGCTGCGGCAATCGCTTCAAGCAGCAGCTCTTCGGTCTTGCGCAAATGCTGCTCACGAAGCATTTCCGTGTCACGGGCGTTTACGTAATAGCCCTTGCCCTGAACTGCGGTAACAAGTCCCTCCGCTTCCAGCTCCTCATATGCCTTGAGAGTGGTTATAACGCTGATCTTCAGATCCTTTGCAAGACCTCTTATACTGGGCAGGAACTCGCCGTTTTCCATTTTTCCCGCAAGAATATCATCTCTGAACTGAGCGGCGATCTGCTTGTAGATCGGCTCGCCCGAATTCTGCATTATTTTCAATCAATCACTTCCCTTGTGCCGTTGATTCACGTTTACTTTTTTCTGCTCTCCAAAACAAAGCAGACCGATAAAATTATAAATGCCGCAAGCTCTATGCCGAAGCCGACCTTCCACCACATCGAGCCGTATACGATCATATTGACCCCTCCCGCAACGGTCAGTATGCCGCAGATAATCATTTCGGCAATATAAGCTTTTCTCTTTTTTTCGTTCATATATCCCGCCGACCTTTCACTGTTTTCCGTAAAAAATTTCCCGGAATTATTTTGTGTGTTTATGCCAACTGTTTATCTGTTATATATACAGTATAAACTGTTTATATACAGTTGTCAAGGGGGTATTGGCAGTTTTGTATATATGCACAATAAATTTATGTAATATCTTGGCGCACTTGTTATAATTTAACAAAAACAGCCATTAAAAAAGAATAAAAACAAAGTCAACTGTATATACACCTTTGAAGCGTATATACAGTTGACCTATAATGATATTTTGGAAATTGATATTAACAGTGTATGCTGTGTACAGCTATTTTAAGCAAAATAATGTCACGGTTCGCACGCCGCTTATTTTTCCTTTGATTTAAAGCAAAGCCCCGCCAGCAATCCGAAGAATATCGCCGCAGTAATCCCCGCAGCAGCAGCCCCCAGACCGCCCGTGAGAACGCCCACAAGTCCCTTGGTGTCCACCGCCTCACGCACGCCCTCCGCCAGCAGATTGCCGAAGCCCGTCAGCGGCACGGAAGCCCCCGCACCTGCCAGATCGATCAGCGGACGGTATAATCCGAACGCCCCAAGCACTACCCCCGCAACCACATAAATTACCAGTATCCTTGCAGGGGTAAGCTTTGTGTAGCTTATCAACACCTGTCCCACAGCGCACAGTGCGCCGCCTATTAAAAACGCCCATAAATAATTCATTTGTATTTCCTCCGTTTCACAAGGCAGGATATATAAAATAATTTCCTGTCGCTAAGGGTATTATAATCTTGCCTCTTGCTTCTTAAAATTCTTGCCTCTAATTGCTGATATGCACCGCATGGGAAATGCCGGGAATGCTCTCCCCCTGCTGTGACATGGTGGGGCTCATAAGCGCACCCGTGGCGCAGAAAAGCACGTTTTTATATTCGCCCTTTTTAATGCGGTCAAGGAAATGTCCGCAGAGAACAGAAGCGCTGCACCCGCAGCCCGAGCCGCCTCCGTGAACGTCCTGCTTGGAAAAATCAAACATCATAGTGCCGCAGTCCTTATAGCGGGACGAAATGTCAATGCCATCCTTGCTGAGCAGCTCGATAAGAAGCGTGCCGCCCACTCTCCCTAAATCTCCCGTTAAAATAAGGTCGAAATCATCGGGAGAAAGTCCCCTGTCGGCAAGATGAGTTTTTATCACATAAGCCGCAGCGGGCGCCATTGCCGCTCCCATGTTGTTGGCGTCGGTAACGCCCATGTCAACGATCTTGCCAACGGTGGCTGCCTGTATATGCGGCCCTTCGAGTCCTCCCGGCTGTATAACGCACGCTCCCGAGGCGGTGCACGTCCACTGAGCGGTGGGGGTTCTCACGCCGCCGTAGGACAACGGAAATCTGAACTGTCTTTCCGCCGAGCAAAAGTGGGACGAGGTGCACGCCACTATATTCCCCCCCAGTCCCGAATCGGTCACCAGCGCAGACATCAGCAGCGTTTCCGACATAGTGGAGCACGCTCCGTAAACGCACAGCAGCGGTATATCCAGCTCCCGCAGTCCGTAGGACGTTGTGGTGCACTGATTCAGGAGGTCTCCCGCAAAAAGCATATCTATATCTTCCTTGCGGAGCTTGCCCTTTTCCAGCGCTTTCATAACCGTCAGCCGCAGCAGCTCGCCCTCCGCTTTTTCCCAGGTAGGCTGCCCGAAATAGTTGTCCTCATAAACCTGGTCGAAATCCTTGCCCAAAGGACCTTCCCCCTCCTTTGAGCCTACTATTGCCGCATAGCTGTGAATGGTAGGGGGATTGTCCATAACAAATGTATTCCGTGAAATTTTTTTAGCCATAAATTCACTCCTATAAAAAGGCATTTGCAAAGTATATCTTAAAATGCCTTAAATATTTCTATGGCTAATTATTTCACATTAAGGTTTAAGTTATTCGGATTTTTTAATGGAAATTTTTTTGAAAAATCAAAAATTTTCTCCCTGCGATACCGTCAGACGGCAGGGAGAAAATTTTAATTTGTTTATTATTCAGTATTGCCTTATGTTATACTGTTACAGCCTCGGTTTCCTTTCCTCCGCTCTCCCCCGCTTCGATCTTGGTCTCTATGCCGTTGATCTTAACGCTGGGGTCGTCCAGGTCTATAACAAGGCATTTCCTGCCCTGTATAACAGTGGTGCGCACCTTGTCGGTGGCGTCGCTGCCTATGTTCACGGTAATTTCCGAAGCCGCAAGGGTGGTCTTGTTCTCCACTAAATTCGAGGCGGTAAGGGCGGCATCTCCCACTGCGGATTCATATACCGAATCCAGCGCCTCCAGCTTTTCGCTGCTTATCCCCGCAATGGAAAGTATCGTCCGCATTCTGCCGCAGTCTATAACGGGAGGCTCGGTCTCGTTCTTGTTCTGGTCGATAATATCCTTAATGCTGTCGTTGATACTGGTGATAACGGTGTAATCCAATTCCTCACGGCACACGTTTGCCACCACCGCTCTGAACCGCTCCTTTTCGCCGTCGGGGGTAAAGTCGAACTTGCACTCAAGCACGTCCTCCACAATGGAAAGATTGGGCTTTTTGGGTGAGCGGGTATAATACATCACGCTGTTCACATCGGGGGAACGGTCGCTGAAAACGGGATAGAAAAATCCGTCCTGGGGCGCTCTGGCAATTATCATTTCGGTGTTGGATTTTTTGGCAATGCTGCCAAGATCGCTGTCAAAGAAAAGCCCGTCGTCCCCTGTGTTTACGGGGCAAATGGCGGTCACGACAAAGTTATAGTCGCTGCTGCTCTCGTCCATGGCGGTGTCGTTTTTATCTTTCACAAGAATGCTGTATGTACAGTTCCCCGCAATTACCGCATATGCCGTGCCGTAGTCGGTGTTCTCCACTATGCGGTTAATGAATGCGGTATTCGCCGCCTCGTCCTCAAGGTGGTTTTTCACGGCAGTGTACAGGGTATGCTGCGCCCCGCCTTCCTCATAGGATTCGTTGGGAAATTCGTATTCGGTCAGGTTTTTCCCGAGACTGCCGCTGAGGGTCTTTTTAAGAGTCTCCATGACCACAGCCCCCTCGTCCTCGGGCATCAGGGGATAGCTTTTTGTTTCGGAGTATTTCACATTCTTCTCGGCGTCCACATAGGCGTAGAGAATGTTTCCCAGTGTAAAAAATCCGCAGCCCTCGTTAAAGCTGCGCTTTATCTCCGCAATTTCCTTTTTGTTCATTTTGGTTTCTTCCTTTCTTTTTTGCTTGATATTTTTTTATTTAACAGTGTATTTATACTAACAGCTACTGCAAAATCGGCATTCTCTGCCCCCAAAAATCATATATTAAAATTTTTTTGGGGGCATTTTACGGCGATTTTGCTGCAGCGGTCAGTATATTCATAAACACACATTGTCAGTCCGCATAAAGTCCCCCGACAGCGCAAAGCCTCCACGGGGAATCCTTGTCCTTTCTGCACATAACAAATTCCATGGCATTATATCCGGAGGAAACACCCGTCCAGCCCTCCTCAAAGCTTTTGGAATATTCCGCAAAAAACACCTTGCCCTCATAATACCCATTCCTCTCCACAAAAGAGGTGGGAACGCCCACATACCTGTACTTGTCAAGGACTATATTATCCGCAAAATAATATCCGCTGAAAGAATCAGGCTTTCCGGGCAGCGGGTCGTCCCTTACGAGCGCAACGCCGTAAAGGTTACCCTTATCCCAATATTCAAAATATTTTTCAAGGGTCTGTTCGGCAGTAAGATTATCCGGAATATCCGTGTGATTATAATTATACACGCTCATTATTACTGAAAACAATTCCCAAATCAAATTCACCGCCAATATAACCGCAATAAACAGACCGATTCTTTTTAATGCTTTCGGAATTTTCACAGCTTGTTTTCACCTCTGTATTTAATTCGACGGTCTGCATAAAGTCCGCCTACTGCTCTACGGAATCCTCGGGGCTTATTCCAAGGCTGTCAAACCAAAGCTCCATATCCATAAGGCAGAAAGAGCCGCATGTATCCACCCGTGCAATGACCTCGGAGGTCGTTTCGTCAAAATATGTTTCTATAGGCAGGAGCATATTTATGTCTTCAAAATACATAAATACATTTAGCCGCTTTATTCCCTTAAACTCATCGCTCACCTTGGCATATGTTCCAAGGGTATTTTTCTTTGCCTCCTCGGTGATCTTAAAGCGAAGCTCTACTCCGTCGACCTCTCCGTCACAGTTTATTTCAGCCATTCCCCCTACACGGGCGGCGTTATCAGCGGAATAGGAATACCCGCTCTCGGTCACCCATACCGCAGACGCTCCCTTTTGCGCAGAAACTTTAAGGGAAAGAGAGTAATAGTCGGAATACTGGCTGTTGTACGAAGATAAAGCCGAGCTGTCGGCGGAAACGGTCGACCATGGGTATCTTACCGACATTTCGGGGGGAGTGCTTCGGGTGGTTTGCGTGCTTGCAGTCTCCCGCGCTGCAGGCTCGGTTTCCACCCCTTTAACCAGAACAGGGAAAAAGGTTTCGTTTTTGAAGCGGAAGGATACCCAGGGCACGCCTGCCCCCCAAACGGCATAAATGTTATCGTCATTTTTGTCGTCATAATCGGAGCAAATATATAAAGAGTTTATTTTATTCACAACATCTGCCCAGTAAATAAAGCAAAACCGTTGCTCTACGGAAGATTTTCCTCCGATCGTCACCGAATAGTTGAATTCGGGTTTTTCTTCGGCTGACAGATAAAGCTCCGCCCCTGCCATATGATCATTTCTGCTGTTTTCATCATATGCGGGATTTGAGTCATGGGCATAACCCATATAAAGTCCGCTGCCTCTGCTGTTGTCAAGTACAATATCCTCATTGCCGCTGTTGGTGAAGATAAAATCGGCAATTACCATCATGCTGTCATAATCATCGGAATATACCGTGCTTGAATAGCTTTTTCCCGTTTTACTGTCATATCTCCTGATATCGGAAACACGCATTGTGACGGTAAGCTTATCCTCCTTCATTGTAAAGACCTTGTCCTCATACCCGCTTTCGCAGGACGCCGTAAATTCGGTAACTTCGTTTTTCCCGCCTGTGGCAGCAGCGATAACAATAATGAACACTGCAACAAATATCAGAGAAAAAACCACGATCGGATTTATTTTCCAATACTTGAATTTTACGCTTATATTA
>CAMWLD010000149.1 GCA_947175005.1 uncultured Ruminococcus sp.
GTATATTGCAGCTACAATGGCAGGGGGTTTTTGCGGCACGTACTGATAAGGGCGGCGGGTAATACGGATGATATTATGTGCGTTATTGTGGGGGCGGCGAGGGAATTTCCCGAGAAGAGGGAGTTTACACGGCGGCTTATGAAAAGGTGTCCCGGGATAACGTCGCTGTATTTTTCGGTGAGCAGTTCGGAAAAAATGGTCACGGGAGGCTGCATGGAGCGGCTTTGGGGAAAGGAGCATTTGGAGGATATTATTTGCGGGAAAAAATTTGCGATATCTCCCGGGTCCTTTGCGCAGGTGAACCCTGTGCAGGCGGAGGTTTTATATGAACTTGCGATAAAATATGCCGATATAAAGTCCACGGACACGGTCATTGACGCTTACTGCGGCATTGGCACGCTGACTGCTCTGGCGGCAGAGAGGGCCAAATATGTTTACGGGTGCGAGATAAACGAGACGGCTGTTATGGACGGGCAGGAAAATCTGCGGATAAACGGCATAGGCAATGCACGCATTGTTTGTGAGGACAGCGGGAGATTTATGGAAGAGTTCCGCGGAGGCGGTTTGGCGGCAGACGTTGTCATTTTAGACCCTGCGAGAGCGGGGTGCGACAGGCGGTTTTTGGCAAATCTTGTGCAGATCGCTCCGAAGCGGATAGTTTATGTTTCCTGCAACCCCGAAAGTCAGGCGAGAGATGTGTTTTATCTGGTGCAAAGAGGGTATAAGCTCAAAAAACTGTCGCCTGTGGATATGTTTCCGTGGACGGGGCATGTGGAGTGTGTGGGGCTGCTTTATAAAGTGTAATTTGAGGCGGCTTGGCAATAGGCGTATTTAGATGAGGTGCACATATGGCAAACACAAATTCAGAAAATCCGTATGTAGGACGCAAATTTCAAGAACTTGTACAAAAAATTCTCAAGGAAAGATACAATACATATTTTGAGCAGGAAGCAGCAATTCCTATCGGCAATCCTCCAAAAGCGCATAAGTTTGACCTTGCCAATAATGACAGGACTATTGTTGCTGAATGCAAGTGCTATACATGGACAGACTCCGGAAATGTTCCGAGCGCAAAACTTATGGGCTTGGATGAGGCAGTATTCTACTTTGGATTTCTGCCCGCCGGGACACAGAAAATTCTCTGCATGAAAAAAGCTGCGTTCGGAGAAAAAAAAGAGACACTTGCGGAATACTATGTTCGTGTACATGGACATTTGCTCGGAGATGTATATGTTTTTGAAATTTCAGATGAGGGGGATATAAAAGTAATCAGAAACTGAGAAAGGAAAGACTGCCATGAGTGAAAAAGTGAATGTTCGGGGATACCTGGAATATGTAAATGCACCGTGGGGCAAATTGTTTTATAAATTAGCATGGCATAATATAGAATGCAAGGAAAAAAGAATTCTTGATTTCGGAAGCGGGTTTGGATATACGGCAGATCATTTCGCCGAATACAATAATGTAGTTGCCGTTGAGCCGAATGAAGAAATGCTGAAGCATCAATTTACCGATAATCACTATGAGCAGATAATTGGCGGTATTGAGGCTTTAAAAAATATGCCGGGGCAATCCTTTGATGTGATAATTTGCCACAATGTTATGGAATATATGAATGACAGGGAAGAATTATTGTTTGAATTTAACAGGCTATTAAAGCCGAATGGCTTTATTTCCGTTATTAAGCATAACAGAGCAGGAAAAATAATGCATAAGGCTGTGTTTGAATACAATATTGACGAGGCCTTGAAGCTATTGGAAAACGGGAATTCGGAATCTGTTAATTTCGGAACGATAAATGAATATGACGATCACGAGTTGGAAGAATACTGCAAGGGCAGCTTTATAATACATAAAATTTATGGCTTGCGCATTTTTTATGCCTTACAACGAAATGAACTGAAGACGGGAGATGAATGGCTTTCAAATATGTATGCTCTTGAATGCAGGGCAGAGGAAATTCCCGAATTCAGGGATATTGCATTTTTTCATCATATTATTCTCCGAAAGGTAACATAAATAAAATCAAGCTTTGGAGCACCGTTATGCTTGAAGATACGGGCGAATGAAAATAAGCGGTTTGCAGGGCGTTTTCCGATAGGTGATTATATGCAAAATTTTTCCTGATTTCCTATTGCAAAATTCAGAAAAAAAAGGTATAATATATATGTATGCGTAAAACAGCAGGTTGCAAACCATGTTATCCTTTACAGGATAACCCAAAGAAAGGTTGATGTTATGAGAGCGTGCGGCATACTGTGCCATATTTCAAGTCTGCCCTCCCCTTACGGGATAGGGACGCTGGGGAAAGAAGCTTACAGATTCGTGGATTTTCTCCGCAGGGCGGGGCAGGGCTACTGGCAGATATTGCCTGTAGGGCCTACGGGGTTCGGGGATTCCCCTTATCAGAGTTATTCCGCTTTTGCGGGGAATCCGCTGCTTATTGATATTGATATGCTTATTGCGGGGGGCTTGGTTGACGAGAACGACAATGATGTGAAGCTTCTTCGCAGCAAGGAGAAATTTGCGGATTTCGGACAGCTGTTTTCCTTTAAGCGGCTTATACTTGCCAAAGCCCATGGGGCGTTTACGGCTAAGGGGACGGCTGTTTCGGGCGTGTCTGTTTCAGACAAATCCGCTCCCGCAAATTCGGGGAATGTTCACAAAAAGAGCTGCTGCGGTGATTTGGCGGATTTTTCGGCATTTTGCAGGAAGAATGCTTGGTGGCTGGATGATTATGCGCTGTTTATGTCCCTTAAATACCATTTCAAGCAGGTCATGTGGACGCTGTGGGAGGACAAGTACCGTTTGCGTGAAAAGCAGGCTTTACAGGAATATTCCGCTGCCCATGCTGCGGATATTGAACAGTGGAAATTTATGCAGTATGAGTTTTTCCTACAGTACAGGGCGCTGAAAAAATACGCCAACAAGTGCGGGATAAAGATATACGGCGATATGCCCATTTATGTTTCAATGGACAGCAGCGACATTTGGGCGAATCCCGAAATGTTTATGCTGGACGGGGACTGCCGCCCTGTTTCGGTGGCGGGGTGTCCTCCGGACGATTTCGCTCCTACGGGGCAGCTTTGGGGGAATCCCCTTTATGACTGGGACTACATGGAGGACGACTGCTACAAATGGTGGGTGACCCGTGTAAAATACAGTGCGGAGCTTTTTGATCTGACGAGAATAGACCATTTCAGGGGCTTTGAGAGCTTTTATGCGATACCTGCGGAGGACGACACTGCCGAGCACGGAAAATGGCTCAAAGGTCCCGGTATGAAGCTGTTTAAGGCGATAAAGTCCGAGCTTCCGGGCGTTAAGCTTGTGGCGGAGGACTTGGGGTTCTTGACCGAAGATGTGGTGACAATGCTGGCGGAAGCGGGTTACCCCGGAATGAAGGTTCTGGAGTTCGGCTTCGGCGGAGACGACAGCGGTTATCTGCCTCACAATTACGATAAAAACAGTGTGGTATACATCGGCACTCACGACAATGAGACTGCTTTGGGCTGGTACAGAGGCTGCGACAAGGAGACTAAGAAGCGTATTCGCCGCTATCTGGGGCTTTCCAAAAAGGCGGAGGACGGCAAGATCGTTGCTCACCTTATACGCACGGCATATGCCAGTGTTTCAGACCTGTGCATTATACAGCTTCAGGATCTGCTGCTGCTGGACAATTCCGCAAGAATGAATGTTCCCTCGACCATTGGCGGCGGGAACTGGCAATGGCGTTTCCCTGCGGGGGCTTTGAATGAAAAGCTTGCCCGTGCGCTGCGCAGGCTTGCTAAGACCTATTACAGGGAGAGGCAGGAGGAGCGGAAACAGGAGGCAAGAAAAGGATAAGCCTTTTTCCGAAAAATCATTGTGCGGTTATGAAAATCAACAAGGTAAAAGGTCAAAGCGTCTTGCCTCTTGCTTCCTGCCTCTTGCCTCGAGTAGGTGATCGGATTGATTAAGATACTTTTCGCAGGGGATATTGTGGGCAGCGGGGGGCGCAAGTGCGCTGCCAAGGTGATCTACAGGCTGCGGGGGGAGGAAAAAATCGACATTGTGATCGTCAACGGGGAAAATTCCGCTGACGGTAACGGCATTACAAAAGAAGCAATGGACGAGCTTTTTACCTTTGCGGACGTGATAACCACGGGAAACCACTGCTTCAGGCGGCGTGAGTTTATGCCTGTTTGGGAAAAGTCCCCCGAGACCCTTTTGCGCCCGGGAAATTACCCCGAGGGCGTGCCCGGACATGGGTACTGCATAGTGGACAAGGGCAGCTACAGCATTGCGGTAGTGAACATTATGGGTACGGCGTTTATGGAGCCTTTGAATAACCCGTTTGAGTATGCGGAGAATCTGCTGTCCACGCTTTCCACGCCAAACATTTTTGTGGACTTTCACGCCGAGGCAACGGGTGAGAAAAAGGCTATGGGATTTTTTTTGGACGGCAAGGTCTCGGCTGTGGTGGGAACTCACACTCATGTTCAGACTGCCGACGAGGTCATTCTCCCTATGGGCACGGCGTACATTACGGACGCGGGAATGTGTGGGGCTGAGTTGTCGGTGCTGGGGGTGAAAAAGGAGCTGGCTGTTCAAAAGCAAAGGTACAAAATGCCTGTGCGCTTTACAGAGTCAGACGAGCCGCCTTTCTTCTGCGGTGTGCTTATAACTGCCGACGAGAAAAGCGGCAAGGCTCTTGATATACGGCGGCTGATGATACGCTGACAGACTTCTGTGCAGGGTGCTGTGCGTTTTACTGCACGGTAATGCCGAGGGCGAATGCAGTTTTGTGCAGACGGCGGAGGCTGTCTGCCGCAGCAATACATATTAAGTTAAAATCACGATCCATATTTCTATTTACACGCAAGGACGGATTTTCCGAAAATATATCTTTCAAAAATACAACTTTCAGGAGGAATTTATCATGGAAATTTTAAAGGTATCCGCAGGTTCATCACCTAAGTCGGTAGCGGGGGCTATTGCAAATGTTGTCCGCAAAAACGGCGAGACAGAGCTGAGGGCGGTAGGCGCAGGTGCGTCAAATCAGGCTGTTAAGGGAATTGCGGTTGCAAGGAGCTATCTTGCGGCTGTGGGGATAGAGCTTGTCTGCTTCCCTGCTTTTGAGACTGTGCTTATTAACGGCGAAGAGCGCACTGCAATGAAGTTCATCTGCTTTGACCGCTATTACACCGAGGCGGAGGGCAGTCTTGTTCTTCCCGATGAATATTATGAGGGGCAGGGCGGACAGCCTGCGGAAACGGACGGATATTACTTTGATGAAACAAACAGATAAAAAAGCGCCCAAACGTGCTGCAGCAAAAAAGCCGCGGGCGCAAAGCTATGGGAGATATTTTTCGGCTGTTACCTCAATTGTAACGGTGCTGCTGTTTTTCGGTACGCTGATTACATTGGGCTGTATTACGCTGTTTTCAGAAAAGGCGGAATTTTCCGAGACACAGAACCGTTATCTGGCGAAATTTCCCAAGGTGACGGCGAAAAATTACTTTAATGGCGGCTTTATGACGGGTACGGCGGACTATATTTCCGACCATTTTGCCTTTCATGACGGCTGGATAAGGGTGAATACCGCTCTTGATATGCTTTCGGGAAAACGCGAGCTGAACGGCATTTACATTACGGGCGGGCGAATGACCGAGAAGGTCTCCTTTCCCGACAGTGAGCGCACAGGAAAAAGCGTTTCGGGGATAAGGAAGTTTGCGGAGGAAAA
Organism: uncultured Ruminococcus sp.; assembly: GCA_947175005.1. Taxonomy (GTDB): domain Bacteria; phylum Bacillota; class Clostridia; order Oscillospirales; family Ruminococcaceae; genus Huintestinicola. Next base: position 5,723 of record CAMWLD010000149.1, read on the forward strand.
TGAGCTGCCTGTGTATTTGCTTATTGCCCCGACGCAGGCGGAAATTTACAGGGACGAGCTGCCTGCCTTTGCGCCAAACCCCGACCAGCAGCAGTTTATTGAGGATGTTTACGAGCAGCTTTCGGATGTTGCTGTTACCATTGACGTTTACGGCACGCTTTATGCTAACCGTGATGATTATATTTACTACCGCACCGACCACCACTGGAC
>CAMWLD010000150.1 GCA_947175005.1 uncultured Ruminococcus sp.
TGAATTTTGCACATTTTCCGGGTGGGATTGGTGCAGCTTGAACCCAAACGGATTCGCTTATTTATCCCCTTTTCTGCGGGCATTCCGATCTCTTATCATCTCCTGGTAAGCGGCTACCGTGCCCGCCTCCTTGTGCGCAGGCTTCTCTTGCTTACCGTTCGGAGTTTCCTTGCGGGGAGTTTTCAGCAGTTCCTTTGGTGAATGTCCCGAATTTTGGGAATGTCCGGTTTTTTCTCTTTGGGCAGGCTCTCTGTAAGGCTCGGGAGTCGGCTCAATACGCCCCGAACGTTCCCCGGGAATCTCACGGTATGCCTTTGCCCTGTCTGCCGCTCCGTGGTGAACTATGGGGTCACGGGGTATCTCCTTGAAAGGAACATTGTTTGCAGGAGCACTGTTTACTGCACCGCTGCTTGCTGCAACATCTTTTCCCGCTGCCTCATCAAGGGATACCTCACGGAATGCGTCACTGTTTTCCGAGGGCTTTTCATAGGGATTTACGCCGCCTTTCGGGGCGTTTGCGGAAGTGCCTGCTGTGCCTGTGGGTGTGGGGTAATTGTTCCTAAGAGTATTTTTATACGGAGAGTTCCCGCCGGACGGCGTATTACGTGATACAGGAGCTTGAGAAGCCTGACCCGAAGCGCCTTGGGGAGCCCTTTGAGGAATGCTTTCACGGGGGGCATTTCCATAAGTACCTGCGGCCGGTTTTGCAGCAATGCCCGAACTTTTTCCGGTGGATTTAGGTGTATCGTCCCATGAGATCTCTTCAAAGGAATTGTCAAAAGTACTTTGTCCGTTTTCATCCCATGAGATCTGTTCAAAGGAATTTGCATTGCTTTGCGAAGCGCCTTTGGGAGAATTGCTATTGTCTTTCCGGGGGGCATTTTCACCCGGAATATTTTGATAGGGTCTGTTCCGTACCTCCGAACCTGCCCCGGAAACATTTCTTTCGGGCATATTTTCACCCGGAACATCTCTGCGGAGCTCCGCCGTATTCGGGCCCTGCATTTCCGTCCTTGCTCCGCCCCGCGGAGCATTGCCGTAAGGCTCGGGAGCGCCGCGCACTGGAAGCTTTGTGTCAATGATATTTCCGATATTTTCCCCCGTGGGACGTTCACGGTAAAAGGTGCGCTTTTTGGAATAAAGCGCGCCCTTGTCTTTCATAGCGGTGTCCGCCCAAAGGGAGGAAATTTTCTGCACCGCAGCAAGGCATTCCTTTATCTGAAAAGGGTCGAATGCGAAATATTCTCCCCATAAGGAAATGGCGGCCGTGGGGTTGGAAAGATATATCCGCAGGGTGTTCAGAACTATCTCCTGATGTGCAAAATAATCTCCCACGCTCTCGGGGATTTTCCTGGGATAAAGCAGGTCTATCCAGCCGCTGTTTTCATACAGATAGTCATGACCTGCGGATATGAGTGCGCTGCCGCTGCCTTCATCATTCTTCTCATGACGCCTTGCAGTGAACACGTCCCTCGGCAGCGGACGCTTGCCCGCCCCCAGCTCCGCTTCTTCGGGAGTGAGCATTCCCATTTCCCAAAGCTTTCGGGTAAACTCGGTAAGAGTGGGATCGTTGCAATATATCCTGTCCCTGTCTATTATTATTTCAAATCGGGAAAACCTGGCGTTTCCGTATTTTTTCCGCAGGCTTTTTTTCTGCCCCGGGCTCATGGAGTAAACACGCTTTACCTTTTCGGGAGGGCGGTTTTCGGGCAGTCTGTCCTGCTGCTTTTCGGCAGCGGCAGTGAGAAAATCTCCGAAATCGGGGGCTTTATCCGGCACTGCCTTTGCTGTCGCCGCACCCGTGGGAGCGTATATATTTGCTGGGTTGTTGGAATTTATGGGCAATTTTGCTCACTCCTTTTTAGGATAGCTTATAATAAATGTCAATGCCTTGAATGGCTTGAAAAAGCGGAATTAAACCGTCACAAGTTCTTTTTCCTCGGCAATTTTCTGTATCTCCTCTATGGTCAGACCCGTTAATCTTGCAATTGCATTGTTATCCATACCGTCATTTATCATATTGCGGGCAATTTCTTTTATGGTTTCAATCTTAACTTCCTCTATTATCTTGCACATTCTATTCAGTCCTTTCGAGCTTTCTTTCAGGTAGCGTGTTTTTTCCGCAAGCATTTCATTGTACATTTCGTCGGGGTCGGTGCAGCGGAAGTCGTGCATGAGCCTGCCTATATCCGAATCTCCGCTGTATGCCCCGTTCACGTACATAATATGTTCGCCGTCGTTAAAGGGCTTTCCGGTTACGGAATTTATCCGCTCGATATTATAAAATGCCGCACCCTCGCCGAAAATGTCATTCTCGGTTATGAAAATAACATATGTGTCAGGCAGCATTTCAAAATCCTGACCCTTCCGCAGATTGTCAACATCAAGTGCAGCCGAGTGATATCTTGCCCTGTGAGGCTCCGCACCGCCGTCCCGCCGCTGTATCTCCAGATTGTATATCCGTTCATTGCTGTCCTTTGCCCAGACATCAAGGCAAAGTCCCCTTGCTCCCGAGGAGCGCTTCAGATCATACTGCGGCTGGGCTTTGAGCAGGATAAGATCGTCCTTTTGCATAATGATCCTGAGAATTTCCCGGGTAAGGGGCAGATTGTTCCTGAGCAGCTCCCGCAGGAAATCGTCATCCATTGGACGCAGCTTTTTTATCCGCTCAATGTCCTCCTGCCGCAGCTGCTCCCTGTCGTTTGGTTTAGCCATAGTTTTCATTTGATATCCCCTTTTATGTCCTGTTACATTTATTTTACCATATTCTCCCGAAAAAATCAAGATGTTTTTTAAACTTGTCCGCTGCCGTTTTCTTTTGATTTTATTATAGCGCATTTTACATATAATGTCAAGGTTAATTATTTAAGGAACGTACAAATACATTACCTTTCGCTGTATTTATTTTCGGAGATATTATCCTGCCCAAGCTCTTTAAGCTTTTTATTTATCCTTTTTACTTCATTCCTGTTAAACAAATAAAAGCAAAACCAGATCGCCATAAAAATCCCGCATGAGAACAAAAACTGCAAAACCGTAATTATTTTTCTGTCGGGATAAAAGGGAATCCAGCCCAAATGAATTGCCACAGGATAAAAAACGCTCATACCGACGCAAAAATGTATTATTGTTTTCCGGAAATAAGAGGGACGGTCAAACTGATAAACGACAGCCGTGCCGCCGCAGGCAATACCCACAAGCATAGCGCCTACAGACTGCCTTGTAAAATCCTTGAATATCGGCATCAACAAATCTTCTCCGCCCCCGACAGAGTAGGCCAAACATATGATAACAAAAGAAGTACAGCCTATTGAAATACCGTATAAAATATATTTGACCGCTAATTTAAGTATACGCTTCACTATAATCCCAGCCTTTCCTTGAAGCCTTTGCGAAAGCTTCTTGAAATATAATCGGTAATGCCGTTTTTCATTACCAGTTCCATTGTTCCGTTGAAGCTTGCCTCAACATGGTCGATCTGACTTATATTGACGATCGCCGATTTTGAAATGCGTACAAAGCCAATATCAAGTATGCTTTCCAGCTCATACAGAGGCCTGCCCAGTACGTATCTGTTTTTCGGTTTGTCATAGCAGACTATCTCTCTGCCCTCGGTACGCACTATGGATATGTCCTCCGGTTTTATAAAATATGTTTTTCTGTCCTTGACTGCTGTCAATGTCAATACAGGAGAATTTGAATTTTCCTTTTCCAGCATGGAAATTATTTCCGCGATCGTTTCTGTCATTTTGTTTATATAAAGAACGGCATAGGGTTCTTTATGCTCCGGGCTGATATTGCATTCAACCTTCATAGATGCGCCTCCTTCCTGAAATAATTATAACATAAAAAAATAAAAATTTCATGCATTTGAAGCATTAAATCCGACCTTTTAAACATAAAAGCCTGCCCCTCGGTCAAAACCTATTGCTTTGCTCCGAAAACAGCCGTATAATAAAAGCATAAAATACACAGGAGGTAACACTTATGTCACAGGAGATAGTACAGGTAAAAAATCTTGACCTGACATATAAAAGCCTGCACGCAGTACGGAATGTTTCGTTTTCCGTAAGGTCGGGAGAGGTCGTGGCTGTTATCGGACAGAACGGCTCGGGAAAAACTTCTTCCGTAGAGTGCATAGAGGGTCTGAGGAAGCCCTCCGGCGGCTCTGTCAGCGTATTTGGGAAAGACCCGTGGACCTGCCGCAGCGAGGTGTATAAGGAAATGGGCGTAGGACTTCAGGAAGCGGAATACCCCTCCAAGATCAGGGTGGAGGAACTGTGCAGATTATTTGCAAGCTTTTACGAAAGACCCGCCGACTGGAATCTGCTGCTTACGCAAATGGATCTTGACGAAAAAAGAAAGCGCCCGGTGGAAAAGCTGTCGGGCGGAGAAAAGCAGCGGTTATCCATTATACTTGCCCTTATGGGACGTCCGAGGCTGCTGGTGCTGGACGAACTCACTACGGGGCTTGACCCGGAGGTAAGACAAAATATGCTGACCGGCCTCCAAAATATACGAAATAGCGGCGTGGCTATAATTATGGTTTCCCACTATCTTGACGAGGCAGAAGCCCTTGCGGATAAGATTCTTTATCTGGAAAAAGGAGAGCAGCTGTTTTTCGGAACACAGAATGAATTTCGGAAATTCGTAAAAGACCGTGTCCCGCAAGAAGACTTATCAGAAAATGCTCCCCTTGAAAAGCTTTATTTAATGATCGCACCCAAAACAAACGGACTTACAATGGAGGGAATTTTATGAAAAGATTTGCTGTTATACTCAAAACGGAAATGCTGTTATTTTCACGGGATTTTTTCGGATTTTTCTTTACGCTTGTGTTCCCTGTGATGATGCTTCTTTTATTCGGCGGTATCTACGGAAACGAACCTGTTTACGACGGTGCGGATATGGGAATGATGGATATTTCCGTCCCCGCATATTCTGTCATGATAATGGGAGTGACGGGTCTTATGGCTTTGCCCTTAACATTATCGGGCTATAAAGAAAAGAATATCTACAAAAGATTTGACGCTGCGCCTGCGGGAAAGAAAAGCATTATAGCAGCGCAGGTACTTGTGAATCTTATCATGACGCTTATAGGGATATTGGTTTTGCTTATTGTCGGAAAACTTGTTTATAATATACAGATCAAAGGCGATATTTTCGGAATTTTCACGGGAATTTTATTTTCCGCAGCAGCTATGTTTTCTATGGGATTTCTTTTCACGGCTGTAGGACGTGATCTAAAAAGCACGTCCGTGCTTTGCTATCCTTTTTATTTTGTAATGATGTTCCTGTCCGGCGCAACAATGCCCGATATGCTGTTTCCCGATACGATAAAAAAGATTTCGGGTCTTTTGCCGATGACCTACGCGGTCGATCTTATGCAGGGCATTTTCTCGGGAGACGGTCTTAGTCTGCATGGGAAGGAGCTTATTATTCTTGGCTCGCTTACAGTTGCATTTACTGTTATCGGCGCTTTTTTGTACAAAAGAAAGGACTGGACATAAATTATATTTTTACCTTTACCGTATCGCCATTTAATAAACGGCGCATTTATAAAATCTCTTAATCCATAAGATAAACCGCTATACCCATATCCTCCAATTCCTTAACATTTTCTTCGGAAATACAGTTTTTGTATACATTTAATTTCGTAAGGTTCGGCACCCGGGAAATAAAGTCAATGCTGTCAATATTTATTTTTGGCGTTAGCAGCGTCAGCGTTTTTAAATTGTCCGATAAATTCCGATCTGCACACTTATCCAATGAAATGCAGTCGTCACCGTAATGTATCACTTCCAGATTTTCGATTTGATCCGGCTTCATAACCAAATACAGTGCGTCGGAATTGCGGACGGTGATTTTCAGTTTCTTCAGTTTGACGCATTCGCTTAAAAGC
>CAMWLD010000151.1 GCA_947175005.1 uncultured Ruminococcus sp.
GCTTTTGAATTCATCGGCAAAGCGGAACATCATTTCCTTTTCGCCAAGGTTGTCAAGCACCTATGCAGTCCTCCAGCGGAAATTCCGAAAGCGGACGAGGCTTTACAAATTCATAGCCGCAGGAGCAGTCAAAATTTGCATTTTTGGCACGTTCAAAAAGCGGCTTATCCGTTTCCTTGTTATAGGATAAAAGCAGGCTTGTAAGGATATCCAAGTTAATGCCGATAATTTGATAGGATTCATTTTCACGGGCCTTGACTTCCTCTATAAATAATTCCCGCACTATGTCCTCCTTGTTTTCCGCCTCGTAAGTATCATAAAAAAGAGCAAAGCACAATCGTGTGCGATTCAGATAGTTTTTGTCGGATATCCAATTTTCTTCATCTTCCACGGGGCAGAATATGTAGTCGGTTTTGTCTCCCGATATATATTTTTTAATATGCTTTGAGTAGCCCAAAATCAAGTCTGTAAACTCCTGTCTGAATGAATCCTTTGCTATCATTGTTTCTTCTCCTTTAAAATGATGTCAAGGCTATTTGCAAAGTATGTACAGTACAGCTAAAAACAGAACATTCATAAGTGTAAAGCAGAGCATATATTTCCTGCTGTCTGAGCCCTTGCTGCCTGTGTATATTTTAAAGGAAATAAGGCTTGCCATGGAGGCAATGATCGTTCCCATGCCGCCGATATTCACGCCTAAGATAAGCGCTCTGATATCGTCCGTAAAGCCCGAAAGCATTACCGCTGCGGGAACATTGGAGATTACCTGGCTAAGCAGTATCGCAGTTTCTATCTCACGGTCTGTTATCACCCACTGCATAAATGAAGTGACTGCGGGAATGTTTTTGATATTCCCCACAAATATGAAGAATGCGGCAAAGGTCACCAGCAGGCCGTAATCCACTTCGCTGAACAGTGCAGGCTCTAAGATAGCTGCCGCAATGCAGATCGAGGCAAAGAGGGTGATGTTATCCACCAGTCCGAAAACAGAAAGTATGCAAAGTATGAAAAGCACGCCGTAAATAATAAGAAACCGTGGGTTTTTCAGCTGCACCTTATGGGTCTTTACCTCGGTTATTTTATCGGGTTTAATGTGGATAAGACAAATCATCAGCAAAATAAGGCTGATAGCCGTGGGCTTTGCGGTTATACCGAAAAATTCCCCGGGGGACATCTCCGAAAGAGTGAACAGGTAGAGATTCTGCGGGTTGCCTATGGGTGTGAATGCGCTGCCGAGGTTTGCGGCTATGGTTTGCAGGACAATGGGGTAAACAGGGGAGCGGTTCAGCTCCTTATAGATCATTACCGTAAAAGGCACAAAGGTAATAAGCGCCACATCATTGGTTATAAGCATGGCGCTGAAAAAGGCGGAGAACACCAGCAGGAATGCAAGTCTGCGGGCATTTCCCGAAATTTTGGTCACAAAACCCGTTATTTTGCGGAAAACATTTCCTCTGCGCAGTCCTGCCGCCACTGCCATAAGGCAGAACAAAAGGGAGATTATTTCCGTGTCCACATATGCCCCGTAATTCGTCACGGGTACGAGAAAGCAGGATACAACTGCCGCAACTACCGAGATAACGGCGGCAGCTTCTTTTTTTAAGAATTTTTTTATTTCCGGCATTTTGCAGCAGTCCTTTCGGTTAAAATATCATATTCAAAATCACGCCCGCAAGTCCTCCCGTAAGAAGAAGATACAGGAGAAAGGCCGAATTTTCTTTAAGGTTTTTATTTGCTTTAAACAGCACCGCAAGCCCCATGCCCGCTCCCGAGCAAAGTCCGCCCGCCGCCGTGCCAAATGAGATAGCGCCCGAGGCGTATAATTCCGTGAGTACCACAGAGGAGGCGCAGTTGGGGATAAGTCCCACCAATGCTGCCACAAAGGGCTGGAATATGCCGAGTCCCTCAAGGAAAATTTTCAGCCGTTCTTCCCCTGCTATCCTCAGAACAAAGCCTAAAATAAGGTTCACCAGGAGAATGAACAGGAAAATTTTCACGGTATGCTTCAGGGAGGAAAACCATATCCCATGTTCGCCGCAGCCGCATTCGGTGCATATTTCCTCAAAGCAGGGGTCGTCGTCATTCCTGAAAAGCTTTTTCATAATAACGCCGAAAAGGCTGCCCATAATTATTGCAATAATTATTTTAACGGCAATAAGTCCCCACAGCTTGCCTGCCATATCCGGGTGCGCCAGCAGCACGGGCACTGCCTCGTCCGAGGTGGAGATGAACACTGCCATAAGCGCGCCTGCGCCTATAATGCGGCTTGAATACAGGTTCGCCGCCGCAATGGAGAAGCCGCACTGGGGAATGCAGCCGAGAGCCGCTCCCAGCCCCGAGCCTGCAAATGCAGAGTGTCCCGCTTTTTCAAGGGCAGCCGCAAGCTTGTCCCCCGCCTTATGCTCTATATATTCCATAAGCAGAAATGCCGCATACAAAAAGGGCAGCATTTTTACCGAGTCGATAAGTGCGTCAATGATAATTTCCCAAAAGTTCATATAAGCCTTCCGTTTCTTCCGAATAATTTTACATAATCGTACTATTATATTACACCATATTTCGGAGGATTTGTCAAGGGGATTTTAACAATTAATAATTAATAATTAATAATGCGGTACTGCTTACGCCAGTGAATTAATAATTTATTAAATAAAAAAACAGCACTGCTGTTTATTCAGTGCTGTTTAATAAAAATTCACGTATTCATCAATTATTAATTATTAATTATCCCTTGACCGCTCCCGCAATAACTCCCTCAATGATATATTTCTGTCCTATCAGATAGAAAATTATTATGGGGAGTATCGCCAGCACAAGCATTGCCATAAAGCCGCCCCAGTTTACCGAGCCATATGCTCCTTGCATGGCTATTTGTATCGCTACGGGCAGGGTCTTGTTGCCTGTGCCGAGGATAAGGTAAGGGAGCAGGTAGTCATTCCATATCCACATTGCGTTGAGAATGGCGACTGTTACCGCTGTGGGGCGAAGTATGGGCATTACTATGCCAAAAAAGGTCTGCACGGGATTGCAGCCGTCAATCTGAGCTGCTTCCTCCAGTTCATAGGGTACGCTTTTCACAAAGCCCGCCAGCATGAACACCGACAGCCCCGCTCCGAATCCGAGATACACAAATATTATTCCGATAGGATTGTTAAGTCCTATCTTTGTTACAACGTAGGTCATGGTGTACATTACCATTTGGAACGGAACTATCATTGAAAAGGTGAACAGGCTGTATATCCCTTTGCACAGCGGTGAATTGCTGCGGACGATATACCATGCGGTCATGGAGGTGAAGAGCACCAGCGCCGCCACGCTCCCTGCGGTTATAAAGAGCGATCTGCCGAAGGCGGCGGGAATATCGGCGGATTTTATGCCTGTGATATAGTTGTCAAGTCCCGCAAAGGTCTCTGCGGTAGGCAGCTCAAAGGGTCTGCCCATAATGCTGAATTTGGTTTTGAATGAATTGAGGAAAACCACAAGAATAGGGAATATAAACAGGGCTGCCAGTATTATCAGCAGCAGCACTGCCCAGGCGTTTTTAAAGGGCTTGCCGCCTTTGTTTTTGGTTTCTTTTTTGGGGCTGCCGCCGTTTGTTATCGCAATGTCCATGCTATGCACGCTCCTCTCGCTGCCCTGTCAGCCGAAGCTGAATAAAGGCGATAAGTGCCACTATCAGGAAGAATATCACAGCCTTTGCCTGTCCTACTCCCTGCCAGCCCACTCTGCCGTAAAAGGTGTTGTAGATATCAAGGGCGAGCATGGAGGTCTGTCGGGCGGGCGCTCCCGCTGTCAGTGCAAGGTTCTGATCGAATAGCTTAAAGGCGTTTGTAAGGGTCAGGAATGTGCAGATAGTCACCGAGGGCATTACCATGGGAATGGTTATCTTAAACAGCGCCTGCCTGCCCGTAGCTCCGTCGATATATGCTGCCTGTATAAGCTCCTTGGGGATATTCTGGAGGCCTGCAATATAAATTACCATCATATACCCTATCATCTGCCAGTTGGTAAGGATAACAAGTCCCCAGAAGCCGTATTCGGCTTTGTAGGTGATATCCACGCCGAAGCCTGCCAGCACACCGTTTATTATCAGATTCCAGATATACCCCAGAACTATACCGCCTATAAGGTTCGGCATAAAGAATATGGTCCGGAAGACGTTAGTGCCTTTTATGCCCTTGGTAAGCAGCAGGGCAAGACAGAATGCAAAGATATTCACGGTTATAATGGAGACCGCCGTGAATTTCACCGTGAACCACAGGGCATTTGTAAAGTCGCTGTTTGAGAATATTCGTGCATAATTTGCAAAGCCCGTAAATTCGGCATTACCCACGGTGGTGAATTTGCAGAAGGACAAGTACAGTCCCATAGCAAAGGGCACTATAAAGGCTGCCGCAAAGGCCGCCAGCGTGGGCAGGACGAACAGGGGAAAATATTTCGATAGATTTTTATTCATTATTTTCTTTCCTTAATCTGCGATCAAAGCATGGAGGCTTCGTTCTGCCAGGAATTTACAAAATCGTTCTTAACGTCCTCCCATTCCTTTGAGCCCTGGGCATACTGAAGCAGGGAAGAACCGAAATCGTCCTTGAAGGTCTGGCTGGGGAATACGGTAAAGCTCCAGGGAACGCTCTGCTTGTTTTCCATATCCATCCAGCGGAGAACTTCTCTGCTTAAAGGATCGGCAGGGCGTTCGTCCTCGGTGAAGGTGTCAAAGGGAGCGATAAAGCCCAGCTTGTTTATTACAAAGTCCTTGCCTGTTTCGGAGGAATAGAGCCAGAAAAGGAAATCCTTTGCTGCCTGCTGTTCGTCGGGAGTGGCGGCGGAGTTTATGCACAGGTAATTTTCCGTGCCTATGCAAAGTCCCTGGCTTTCCTCGCCGTCAATGCCCATATACACGGGGAGCATTTTTATATTTTCAGCTTTTACGGTGTTTCCGGGGATCTCGCTGATCTGCGACCATGCCCAGCTGCCGTTCTGCACCATGGCGCACTCGCCAAGTGCAAATTCCGCCATGGATTCATCGGTGATCTTTGAGCCTAACAGCTTTCTGTCAATGGTGGAGTTGTTAAGGTACAGATCGAAGATACCCTTGTAATTATCGGAATAGTCAAAGTTGATGTTATTTACGCCGTCCCCTGTAAGGTCGATGTTGTTATTGGTAAATTCATATGCCATTGGGATATTGGCAAGGTGGGTCGTCCAGCGCCAGTCGTCCCCCGATTTAAGGGAGGTTGCGGCAAATACGCCCTTTATCCCCAAGGCTTCGGAATTTGCCTGCATATCCGTTACAAGGGTCTTCAGTTCCTCAAAGGAATCTATCTCATCCATGGAAACAAAGTCGGTAGCCTTGTTTTCCAGCGCAAAATAGCGCTGCATTATCTCATCATTGTAAATTATTCCGTAGCCCTCAATGGTATAGGGTATCCCGTAGGGCATACCGTTTGAGGACACTGCGGCAGTTTTGTCAATGAGATGATTGTAAATATCCGAACCCGTAAGGTCAAGGCAGTAGTCACGCCAGTTGGCATATCCCCTCGGGCCGTTCACCTGGAAGATCACGGGCGCTTCGGAGGTGGACATTTTTGCGCTGAGAGTCTGCTCGTAGGTGTTGTTGGCGGCAGTTTCCACAATAAGGGTGTTGCCTGTTTCCTCGGCATATTTTGCGGCTATCTCATCGTAGACGGGAGCTATTTCCGGCTTGAAGTTGAGAAAGCGCACTGTGGCGTTCTGCTGCTTGTTGGAGTTGTCGTTTACAGCAGATTCAATGGTGCTGCCCTCGTCCTCACGGGAGCTTTTGCAGGCCGTAAGGGAGCAAAGCAGTGCGGCAGCGGCCATAACTGCCGTTACATTTCTTGTATATTTCATAATGTATGTTCTTCCTTTCTTGTGC
>CAMWLD010000152.1 GCA_947175005.1 uncultured Ruminococcus sp.
CGTAGGTGCTGGAGCTGGCGGACCTCTGCACGATAACCGGTTGCATGGGGGCTTTGTCGTCCTCCTCTGCCACGTCCGCTATCAATGCTCCCTCGCTTTCCCGTGAAAGCCCCTTGCTTTGGAGTATTTCCAGCAGCTCCGGGATATATTTGTCAGCGTCGCTCTCGCCGTACCAGTAGTCAAAATCCACTCCCAAGTGCGAATAGTTATTCTTCAGGTCAGAAACCGATACCCGCAGTATCTCCCGCCAGAGGGCTGTATATCCCGCCCTGCCCCTTTGCAGCTCGTGGGTAGCGAGATGTGCCTTTTTGCTGAATGCCTCGTCGGTCTTGCTTTTGGCGGAGGCAGTGGGATATATTTCTCCCAGCATATCCACCGTCAGCTCGGGAACGCTGTCTTTATCGGGGTCAAAGTCCTCCCCAAAGCATTTTTCCCCGGGGAATCTCTCGGAAAGCTCGGCTATAACAAGCCCTATCTGCAAGCCCCAGTCCCCCAGGTGCACATCTGCAATGACCTCATGCCCCAAGGTCCTTGCCAGCCGCTTTACGCTCTCACCGATGATCGCAGAGCGCAAATGCCCTATATGCAGGGATTTTGCCACATTGGGTCCGCCGTAGTCCATTACGATCTTCCGCGGATTTTCGGACACGGGCGCGCCGCCCCTGCCCTCGCAGACGATCTCTTTCATTATCTTCACCATATATTCGTCGCTCAGGGTCATATTTATAAACCCGGGCTTCACCCAGTGAACATCGCTGAATACTTCAGCGCCGAAAATGGGGTTTTCTTTGAGGATATTCGTTACCTCTTCGGCAATGGCAAAGGGGGCTTTCCTGTAAGCCTTAGCCCCCGCAAAAGCGCCGTTGCACTGGAACTGGCACAGGTCGAGACGGTCGGAAATGCCTACCGTCCCCAGCGCCTTATCATATCCCGCCTTTTCAAAAGCGGCGGAAACTATTTCGGTCAATACTTCTGTAATTATCTTCATTATATTTTACTCCTTCTGTTAGAGGCAAGAAATTCAGAAGCAAGAGATTAAGCCCTTTGCAATTCTTGTAAACCTTATAAAATCTTGCTTCTTGCCTCTTGCTTCCGATCAATATCCTTGTTTTTCCTTGGCGATCTTCATAACTTCCACATAGATACCCGCCACAACCGAGTATAATTCGGGCGGAATCCCCTGCCCCACGTCAAGCATGGTAAGCACAGCCGCAGTGCTGTCGTCACGGTAAATGGGCACGCCGCTTTCGTCCGCCAGGGTCACAATGCGCTCCGCAACATGACCGTGACCCGCAGCCACGACTACGGGACTGTAGTCCTTTTCGGGATTGTATCTTAAAGCTACCGCCGATTTGCTGTTATCGTTCTTGTTTTTCTTAGCCATTTCGGAAATACACACCCTTTTTCAGAGGTTAGAGGTAAGAGTCCGGTGCAGCATACCGCAAATAATGCGTCAATGCCCGACCGTAAAACCCTCCGCCGCTCATTATTAATTATTAATTAAACTTTCCTGTTCAGTCCCACGCGCCTTTCGGCAAGCTTGGGGAAAACATTGTCCACCGATCTTCGCTTGTGGAGAGTGTCAACGATCGTACTTTCCGCCCTATAGCCCACGGAAGCCGCTATTTTCGGGATAGCAGTGCGAATGGAGGCATAGTCCGCCGCTTTGTTTTCGGGGCACAGCAGCATTACGCTGATGTTCTTGTTTTTCTCGAACAATTCCAGTTCAAAATATCCCTCGTCCTCCACGTCAAAGCAAAGGAACATATGTGTGCCCTGTGCGATAGAGGGATCGCCCTTTCCGCGCTTTACTTTCCCGTCCGCCTCGTCTGCATGGGGGTCTATCCAAAGCTCTCCGAATGCCCTCATGCCGAACGCGTCAAGGGGTACAAAATGGTGCAGCAAAGGCGTAAACAAGCCGGGGGCTGTAAGCATATTCTGGACCATTTCTCCTTGGTTCATTCCCGAAAGGGACTGCAAAAAGCTGTTGTTGATATTTTTCGTAAGGAAATCCGCCAGGGTCTCCATGGAGGTCGTTGCCGAACAGTCGTAATTTCCGCTGGCAGCCATTTCCCCCAAAGCGGAGTTAAGCCCTTGGGCAAGCTTTATCATATTATCGCTGTCGTTGTCGCCGATATTTTCCAGAATGGTGTTAAGGCGCATAACAAAAGCGTCCAGGTCTCTTGTTTCCTCCAGGCTGTCAAAGATCTGCCGCATTGCGTCACGCATAGCGGAGGTATTCGGCAGCACTGCGCCCAGTATTTTTTCCGCAGCGGGAGCGCCGTCGGAAAAATTCACCGTGCTGATAATTTTCCCCATAAGATCCGAGGGAATGCGGGCTGCCATATGCTTCGCCCCTGCCGCAAGAAGCGTCACCGCCGAGGTGAGCTTCGCCTCTTTTACGGCGGTATCGGGGTTTAAAAGGGCTGCCTGCTTTTCCTTTGGGGTAAGGTATTCGTTTTTGGAAATGTAGCTGTCGAACATTTTCCGCAGCTTTAAGACAAGCGCCCCCTCCGGCTCGGAGGTATATACTGCGCCGCCCTGTCGGGTCTCGCTTCGTGAATAATAGCCTTTGACATTGCCCTGCGCATTTTCTTTGCCTGCCCCTTCAAGGAGCGAGTTTTCACCGTCCGCAGTTGCGCCTCCGCTTTGGGAATTTTCGTTGTTTTCCGCAGCGGACAAATTCTCCGAAGCTTTATCGGAAACCGAGCCGGCGGAAGCAAGCAGGCTGTTCAGCTGTTCATTGGTAAGCTCCAGTCCGTCCGCCAGCTTCAGCACTGCCTCAAAGCTGTCCCGAAGCGCTTCGGGGCCGTCGGTATAGCGGGACATGGTGTGAACTATAAGAGGCAGCATTTTTTTAATGTCGTCATTTATGAGCAGGCTTTTTTCCGTGTACCCCAAAAGCTGCAAAAGCACAGGCTTCAAGGCGGGGAAATTGGTGGCGGCGTCCGAACCCGAAAGGGCGCGGGAGGCTGCCATAAGCTCATCCGCCACAGCCTTGTTGGGGGCGGATTCCAGGCTTAGGAACTTGAAATTCGCCGACAGGGAACGGAGTATCTCATCCTTGGAAGAAAGGTCGGCAGCAGCCTTGGCAAAGTCCGCCACTGCCTCCTTGAACACATCCGACCCCGACACATTCATAATATCCTTTAAAACGCTCCAAAGCTTATCCCCGAAAATAGTGGCGTTTTTCTGCTGGGCTGCCATATCCCCCGCAAGGGTCTCGGGGCTTAGCATTACCTCCGAGGCAAACTCCGTCAGCTTGCCGAGAGCCTCCGTATCGCCGTTTTCCCTTATCAGAGACAGGGTCTCACGAGAGATGAGCGCCTTTGCGGTATCAAGGGCGGCTGCGGGGTTTTTGGCTATACCCTCCCCTGTACGGATAAGTCCGCCGCCGTCGCCGTCCTTTAAATCCCTGTTGGCGTTTTCGCCCCCTCGGTCATTGGTCTTGACGACCTCCATTTGGTTGCCGAGGTCAAAGACCTGCCCGTCGGGACTTTGCTGCACCGTCTGCTGACGGCCGCCCTGGTTATTGTTGCCGTAGTCCCTTGGGGCTACCGGCGTTGTTATCTGGAGTATATCCGACATTTTTGCACCTCCCGGAGGCAAGAAGCAAGAGGCAAGAGGCAGGAGGCTTAGTCCTCTTAAATAATGTTTCCTGCTTTGCCTTGTGCTTTGATTTCTAGCGTTTTATTAGGATATAGATTATTTTCCGAATTTTTCATGCCCGCTTTTTTCTATTTATCCGCAATGCCGAAAAGAATGTCATCGACAAACTTCTTGTGAAATTCTTTGCTTTTTTCCGAAAAATACGGATTATTAAGTAAAAGCGTAAACGGAGATGAAGCACCTGTTTTCTCTATCCTTGAAAGCCATTCGCTTTTGGGAATGTTGTGTTCGCCGCCGCATTCAAGACTAAACCTTAAATCAAGCGCCAAAGCAGCTGCCTCATGGGCGCCGTATTTATTATACAGAACTCCCGATGTAAATAACTCACCGAAAAGATTAAGCTGATCTTTAAAATCTGTTTTTCCTGCATATTTTTCTTTAATTGCCGCTTCGATCTCGTCATAGCTCATGTCAGCATATCCTCTTGCCTCTTGTACAAACTTTAATGAAGTGTCGCCGACATAATTATTAATCTCATTATGAAAATGTTCATATACCATAGTGTGGTCGGTACAAGTTTCAATTGCTAAAGAAAAATGAAAATCATCAAAGGTGTCCTCATATTTCTTTTCAATATCCGCATAAATTTCAGCCTTTGTCATTCCCGAATAGTCGGTATCTTTTATAGCTGCCGAAATATTATTCAGCTTTGTCCCTGTATCTTCGATACTCGAAAAGTCGATCTTATTTGCTGATGCTGTCGGCTTTGAAACGGAATCCACATTAAAAGTGTCCTTGTTTGCGTTTGCCGATTTGTTCAGCATTTCACAAAAGCTGCTTAGTGAACGGGCGTTTGTCTGTTTTTGGCGTGCTGTCGTAACACGGTTATAACCGTTCAACCCGTTTATCATCATAGTAAATTCTTCCTCTCTTAATATTTTATGTCGGCCGAAATATTTCGGGAATTTTTTGTATAAATTATGGTATTGAATGTTTTCCGAAATTTGCCAAAATCGGTTTTAACCTTATTTAATAAAGTCAATAGTTTTGCCGGCGGCAAAACCCATTGCGCTATGCTGCAATAAATAAAGCCTATTTGCATTAAGTTATCCCGATTGAGACTGTTTCGCCATTTTGTTTTTGCTGCCGCCCCCCCAAAAACCGGGGGAACATTCACTGCCCCGAAACAAGCTTTGGGGACATTATTTTCACAGCCGCAAGAACCGGAATGCAAATTTATCTAATCCCCCAACTTACATAATAACATAAAAGGGGGTATGATTTCAATGGAAATGGTGGATTTTTGTGATTTTTGTTAAAAATAGACAAAAATATGCGAAAAAATTTTTTATCTTTATTTTTATTATATTTCAAAATCCTCTTGAAGTTTGTGAACATTTGAGGTATAATATATATGTATATTTTTGCGCTGTCGGGGGAACGAGGTCGGAATGATTGCTCCGGAATGCAAATTTGCCGCCCGCAAAGCTTAATTTGCAGGGCATATTTGCAAGGCATACTATGTAAGGTATGCTGTGCTACGGGCTGTTTCAAAGATAGAATCCGACCCGATACTTCTTGTAATTAAGGAGCGCCCTGTCAAAAATGCTTTTATAACGGCGCAGCCTTAAATTATCAAGTAATTCTCCCAATAGGAAAGGACGGTAAACAAAATGGCCAAATTTGAAGCCGGTATGGAATCCATGGTCGATATGTACATATTCGAGACGACCTCGCTTATTGAGCAGCTCGATCAGATCCTTATGAAAACCGAAAACGACAACAGCTTTGGAGAGGAAGAAATAAACGAGATCTTCCGTATAATGCACACTATCAAAGGCTCATCGGCTATGATGGGACTGGAGAATATGTCCCACCTTGCCCACGCTATCGAGGACATGTTCTTTATCATAAGAGAGGACAATCCCGTAATATCGGATATGCGCACTTTGTATGACATTGTGTTTACCGCCTCGGATCTGCTGAAGGCGGAGATCGAGATACTCCAGGACGAGGACAGCGAGCCTACGGACTTCAGCGCTCATATGCAGAAAATAAAGAGCTATGCGGAATTCCTTAAAAACGGCGGAGGCGACGCTTCTGCTGCGACAGCCGCGGCGGCTGCTCCTGCTGCCTCTGCTCCCGCTCCTGCCGCCGCTGCTCCTGCTGCGGGCGGAGATGAAATGGTGACGGTAAGAGTCTGCGGCGACGAGAGCCTTACCAAGGTAAAGGTCACCTTTGAAGA
>CAMWLD010000153.1 GCA_947175005.1 uncultured Ruminococcus sp.
CCCCTGCCCACATAGGGGCAACGGCTTGTTACCTCCACCTCGTCCCCGTCCTTTATGTCTGCAGCAGGACGCTTGCAGGGCTTGCCGTTCACATTCACAAGCCCTTCCGTTATAAGCTTTTTTGCAGCTTCACGGCTGGAGGTCTCCCCCTTTTGGAATAAATACAAATCAAGCCGCATTTACTTTTCTCCCGCATTGGCGGCATTCGCAGCAGTGGCTGCAACGGCTGCCGCTTTTAAAATTTCCGTCATATTATCCTTATCAAGGTCAAAGTGCTTTAAAATATCCCCCGAATTTGCCTGCTTTACAAAGCCGTTTATGGCGTGAATTTCTATGCTGCCGCCAAAGCCCCGCTTCATAAGCTCCGCCGACAAAAGCTCTGCGATACCGCCCCGCTCGGAGGCTTCCTCAAAGAAAATTATCCGCTTGAAGCTTTTGCAGATCTTTATAATTTCCTCTTCAATGGGGAATATTTTCACAAGCCGCAGACTGCTGCAATCCGCTTCACAGGCAGCCGCCTCCGCCGAAACACCCGTTCTGCCGTAGCCTGCCGCAAGAACTCCCCCTCGGTTCACAAATGAAAAATCATCGGAAATATTTTCCTCGGGACTATGTACATCGGGCTGCGCACCCCTCGGATAACGCACCGCCGCAACGCCCTCTGTATCGTAAACCGCCCGCTTCAGGCTGCTTTGCAGCTCGGCATAATTTCCCGGAGAATAAACGGTTATCCCCGGAATACTGGTGAGCATGGGCACATCAAACAGGCCCTGATGAGTTTCCCCGTCCGCCCCCACTATTCCCGCCCTGTCCACCGCAAGGACTATGTGGGTCTGCTCTATGGCTGCGTCATGAATGATCTGATCGTATGCCCTTTGTAAAAAGCTGGAATACACCGCAAACACAGGTATCATACCGCTCACCGCCAGCCCTGCCGCAAAGGTGACTGCGTGCTGCTCGGCAATGCCCACGTCAAAAAATCTTTCGGGGAACCTTGACGCAAAAAAGTTCAGTCCCGTAGCGTATTTCATGGCGGCGGTAACTGCACAGATACGCTCGTCCTTTTCCCCGAGGGCGAGCAGCTCCCTGCCCATGACCGCCGAAAAACTGTCATCGCTGATATGCTCGGGATTGCCCATTTTCATGATCTTCGGCGCTACTCCGTGGAATGCCCCGGGGTTATTTTCAGCAGGCTTGTAGCCCTTTCCCTTAACGGTTTTCACATGAACCAGCACAGGCTTTTTTGCCGCCTTTGCGGCTTTCAGATACTGCTCCAGGCTTTCGATATTATGCCCGTCCACGGGACCCAGGTAAACAAACCCCAGATTCTCGAACATGGTAAGTCCACCCGAAACGCCGCTGGAATGGTAAAGAAACCACCTTAAAGCGTCTTTGGAAGCAGTCGCCAGTTCCTTGACGGGAGCGCCTATCACAGGCAGACCGTCAAGTATCTTCTCCACCTTTTGCTTAGCCTCCACATAGGACTGCCGTCCTCTTATGGAGGAAAGATATTTTGAAAGACTGCCCACATTTTTGGAAATGGACATTTCATTGTCATTTAAAATAACTATCAGATTACCGCCGCATTTTGCCGCATTGTTAAGCCCCTCAAATGCCATTCCTCCCGTAAGAGCGCCGTCTCCGATAACGGCGATAACGCTGTGACTGTCCCCTTTAATGCGCATTGATGCTGCCACTCCGCAGGCGGCAGAAATGGAGTTGCTGCTGTGCCCCGAAATAAAAATATCATGCTCCGATTCATTGGGCTTTGCAAAGCCCGAAATGCCCCCCTCTTTGCGGAGAGTAGAAAATTTATCCAGCCTGCCCGTTAAAATTTTATGAGTATATGCCTGGTGACCTACGTCCCATATGATCTTATCCTTGGGGGAATCAAATACCCTGTGAATGGCAAGGGTAAGCTCCACCGTTCCCAGATTTGAAGCCAAATGCCCGCCGTTTTCGCTGACGGTTTTTATAATTATCCTGCGTATCTCTCTGCACAGCTGCCTGCACTGGGCAACAGTCAGTTTTTTGAGGTCTCCCGGTAAAGAGCCGCTTTTTAATATATTAACAATATCCTTATTTATATCCTTATTTTTTTCATTCATGATTTTTAACGCACCCGCTTAAAAAATTTTGATAAAATGCTTTTATAAACGTATTCACGGCACAATATTCAAAGGCATAACAAATCCGAAGGCTATGCCGATAAGCGCCCCGCTGACCACCTCAAAGGGAGTGTGCCCCACATATTCCTTCAGCGCCTTTATGCTCTTGTTGGCAGCGCTTGCTATATCCTCAAAGGTAGCGGGATTTTTCATTTCGGTAAGGTATTTGTTGATCTTGTTTATGGCTCTTGCGTGCTGCCCTGCCTCACGTCTTACGCCCATGGCGTCGTACATGGTGATAAGGGAGAATATGGCTACCACCGCAAAGATAGTGGTATTAAAGCCCTCTGTCCTGCCCACCGCAATGGAAGCCGAGCAGACCATGGAGGAATGGGCGCTTGGCCAGCCTCCTGCGCCGAAAAGCCGCTCAAAATCAAACTTTCCGTTTTTGAAAAGGTTTATCATTGTTTTGATGAATTGTGAAAGACACCAGGATAAAACCGCAATTATCAATATACTCATATTTTTTCGTTCCTTTCATTTCTCGTCCTTCTGTAAAATGCTCCTCGGAGCTATTTCACACGGTAAAGAAGCTTATCCGTAAGCCTTAACAGCGGCTCATTATCGGGAAATTCACCTGCAATTTTCACAGCCCTTGCCGTAAGGGCGGCTGCCTTTTTCCTTGCGGCTTCCAGACCGAACACAGCAGGATACGTGGCCTTGTCCTGCTCCTTGTCACTGCCTGTAGGCTTGCCGAGAGTCTCGGTATCGGAGGTGATGTCAAGAATATCATCTACTATCTGAAAGGCAAGCCCCAGGGCTTCGCCGTATTCCTCCGCCTTGGCTGCAAGGTCGCCCCGTCCCCCGCAAATGCAGCCCATAGCGCAGGCGCAGCGGATAAGAGCGCAGGTTTTCATGGAGTACATTCTCAGCAGAACATCTTCCGCAAAGCCCTTTCCCTCATTGCCTATATCAATGGTCTGTCCGCCTATCATGCCGCCTACTCCAACCGCTTTTGCAAGGGTCATTATCAGCGAATTTCGGCATTCGTGGGACAGCTTTTGGGCACCCGCTATCACCTCAAAGGCATAGCACTCCAGCGCGTCCCCCGCCAAAAGCGCAACCGCCTCGCCGTATTTTTTATGGCAGGAGGGCTTCCCTCTGCGGAAATCATCATCGTCCATACAGGGCATATCGTCGTGAATAAGTGAGAATGTATGGATCATTTCCAAAGCGCAGGCAGGGTCTAACGCAGCGTTCGGATCGCCCCCCGATATTTCCGCAAAAGCACATACAAGGGCGGGTCTTATACGCTTGCCCCCTGCACTAAGGGAATATTTCATTGCCTCCTTGCAAACTGACTCGGGAGCGCAGACGGGAATGCCGTCCATAAGTTCATCAAGCCGCTTTTCAATTATCGGGGGATATTTTTCCAGTACCTCCATTATTCCATATCCTCCCCGCTTGTTATTTTGAGGGCTTCATTTTGGGCATTCTCCAGCATTTTCCTGCAATCGGAAATTTGCTTTGCTCCCTTTTTGTAAATTTCCACAGCTTCCTCCAGGGGAATATCTCCCTCGGAAAGCTTTGCGATTATTTCATCCACCGATCTTAATGTATTTTCAAAATCCATTTTTTTGAGCTCCTTTGCTTAATTTTATACACGCAAAATACATTGAAACTTAGGGGATTCTCTGCAACTTTCAAACTTATATCCTCCGTTCATCGGTTGTGCCGCTAATCCACCACAGCGCTTACCTCGCCGTCCGCCAAAACAAGGGTTATCCTGTCCCCCGTTTTTAACTCCCTTGCGCTTATTGCCAGCTTGTCCCCCTTGTAAATAAGCCCGTAGCCTCGGGACATTATGGTAAGAGGACTAAGGTCATCAAGTCGTTTTTCCCTTGACTCAAGGGCATTTTGCAGACTGCCGAAATACATTTTCAAAGCCTCTCCGAGACGTGCCTCGGCAGCGGTTATTTTTTCGGAAAAGGCTGCGATCCTCGCTGTGGGATAATTTTCCCGCAAACGTCCCTCACGGGCTGTTATAAGAATTTCCTTTTCCCTCAAAAGCTTTTCAAAGCTCTTTTTAAGCTCCCGCTCCCTTTGCTCAAGAGCGCCCTGCAATGCGGACATATCGGGCACGGAAAGCTCCGCTGCCGCCGAGGGAGTAGGCGCCCGCAGGTCTGCCACAAGGTCTATCACAGTGGTGTCGGTCTCATGCCCCACAGCGGAAATTACGGGTGTGTTCATCGCAAAAACCGTCCTTGCCACACGCTCGCTGTTAAAGGCCGCAAGGTCCTCCGCCGAGCCGCCGCCTCTGCCGCAGATAATAAGGTCAACGCCGCTGTTATCCGCCGTTTCAAGAGCCTCGCAGATAGAGCCGGGTGCATATTCTCCCTGCACCAGGCAGGGAAATATGACCGCCTCGCAGACGGGATAACGCCTACCCAAAATGTTCAATATATCCTGCAATGCAGCCCCGCCCTTTGCGGTAACTATGCCGATCTTTTTAGGGAATGCCGGCAAGGGCTTTTTGTAAATTTCATCAAAAAGTCCCTCCTGCAAAAGCTTTTCTTTAAGCTGCTCCGCCGCTAAATACAGCGCCCCCAGTCCCTCGGGCTGAATATCCGTTGCATAAAGCTGATACACTCCGTCACGCTCAAAAACCTGCACCGAGCCCATTATTATAACGCTCATGCCGTTTTGGGGCATAAATTTCAGCCGTGAAGCAAAGGAACTGAACATCACGCACTTTACCGCAGACTCCCTGTCCTTTAAGGCAAAGTAAAAATGTCCCGAAGCACGGTGGTGTACAAACCCCGATATTTCGCCCCTTACCAGCACTCCCCGCAGCTTTTCGTCCTCCTTTATTTTAAAGGACATATACCTGTTAAGGGCTGAAACGGTCAGTATGCCGCTCATTTTTTCTTCCCCTCTCTATAATAAGCAAACGTATTGTTCAGCGCTTACCGCTGCTTTTCAAATATGCAAACATTGCCGCCCCTGCGGCGTTGTCACGGGAATATTCCGCCTCTCCGAAATATATCTGCGTCAGACTGCCAATGCGCTTTTTCAGCTTGCCGCCGATATATTTGTTTGACATTACGCCCCCTGCAAATATTATTGGCAAGTCTCCGTAATTGCCAAGGGCATATTCCGTCATAAGGGCGATATTTTCTCCCACTGCGTCCAGCACAAAGCGTGCGGTGTTTTCGGGAGACTCTCCCTTTTCAATAAGCCTTTTCACTTCATTTTCATAACCCGACAGACAGCAGCTGCCGTCCTTTATTACAGGCTTTATCTTAAACTGCTTGTCCGCCTTTTCCGAAAGCTCCTCCAAGGCGATACCGCAGGGAAATGCGAGACCCATCATGACCCCTGTCCTGTCAATAAGCTGCCCCGCTTTAAGGTCAAGGGAAGAGGAAATTTCCTTTATTTTTATGATGTTTTCATGGTCGGGGCTGCACAGCAGACAGTCGGTAGTGCCGCCGCTAACATGAAAGGCGATAAAAGGAGCTTCAAGCATATCAAGCCTCGCCGCCGAAAAAACCGCCGCAAGAATATGTCCCGCCTGATGAGAAAGCCTGTAAAAGGGATACCCTCCCGCCGCTGCCATACATTCTCCAAGCCCCTCCCCGCAAAGGAAACATGGCATATACGAGCCTTCCGTATCCCTCGGGCGAACACTTGAGGCAATGGCTTTGGGC
>CAMWLD010000154.1 GCA_947175005.1 uncultured Ruminococcus sp.
GCCCATTTCCGCTAAATTCATATGCGCCGCCGCCTTTTACCGTTATATTTTATGGAGATATTTTTCTCCTTATACTCCTTATATTCATATTATATAGCTGTCAGATAGATTTTAATACTATTTTTTAGCTATATTAACTATTGCAATTAGCTATAGTTGATGATATAATGATTTAAGAAATGATTCTTAAAATTTTCTAAGGAAATTTTAATCCGATTTTAATGTAAATCCCCTTTGATTTTAATGTTGGTGTGGTATAATATGTTATGGAAAACGTCGGAAATGATGTCGTGAACGGAAATGCTCCTTTTATGACACCTCACGGGAGCATGTATACCTGCGCCATTTCCGGCGGTTTTCACGGTTTATGGGCACGGCTGCATGATTATGCAATGGGAAAATTAAGCGGATAAAAATTTTTTCGGGAATTTTTTGAAAATTGTAAAAAAGTTGAAAAATATGATGTAAGCTTTTTACATAGGAAAATGAATGGGGTTATTTTGTTTCCCAAAAGCAAGAAAATTCGCTTTTTGGGAAATGTGCTGCTGTTGTAAGTTCCGAGAAAATTCTTTGGATACGGGGCATTTGTTTGTGCAGATTGCCTATTGACTTTTGTTAATGAATGTAGTATTATTGTATTACAACAGTAACACAAGTCAAAGGGGTCGAGTAAATGCACTGGAATTTTTCCGGCGACGTGCCTATATATTTACAGATAATAGGGCATATGGAGCAAATGATAGCTTCGGGTCTGCTTGCTTCGGGGGACAGACTGCCCTCGGTAAGGGAGCTGGCGGGGGACGCGGGAGTGAATCCCAACACCATGCAAAAGGCTCTTACGGAGCTGGAGAAGCGGGGTGTGGTGTACTCCAGGCGGACTACGGGGCGGTTTGTGACGGATAATCCCGAAAAGCTGAAAAGTCTGCGGGAGGAACTGGCGGGCAAGGAGATAAAAAGCTTTCTGGATGCTATGCGGAGGCTGGGGTATACCTCCGAGGAGACCGCAAGGCTGCTTACGGAGGAGATCACAAGGGGGACAAAATAGGGGCGGGGTATTTTCGGTATATCTCATCGGCAAATCTTACATGCCTGCGGGCAGTGTTTTCCCTGTCGGTGCGTACAATATTTTACATTTGATCGCAAGATCGCAAGAACACAGGAAAGGATAGGTTTACTACCAATGGCTAAAACGGAAAAAAAGAAAGGCTCTAAGGTCAAATTTATTATTATTGCGGCGGTGCTGCTGCTAATAATTGCGTTTGTTATCATGATTATCAGCAGCGCTTCCATGATGAGCGGCATGACCATGGCGCAGACGAGCGAGCTTGAAAGGAAAGATCTCGAAAACAAGTTCTCCGTCAGCGGTATTGTGGAGAGCAGCACATTCAAGCAGGTCTCCGCAAACCTTGTTTACAATGTGGACGAGGTAAATGTGGAGGTGGGCGACAAGGTAAAGGCGGGGGATATTCTCGCAGTGCTCAACTCCGATGAGATACAGCGGCAGATCGTGGAGCAGCAGGCAAATCTCGACAATGCCAATGTGAATACCGATTACTCCCTCAGCGACGCGGAAAAACGCTATGCCGAGGCAAGAGATCAGATAGCAGACGGCTCTTACCCCGAGATACGCAGCGCAAAGCTTAGTCTGGACAATGCGCAGAGCGCTCTTTCAAGGGCAAAGGACGCTCTTGAAAACGCCCGTGACAGCAGGGAAAAGGCGGAAAACCGCTACAATGAGCAGGTGGAGCTTTCCGGCTCGGATAAGCAGACCCGCATTAACACCGCTCAGAAAAATGCTGATTCCGCAAAATACGAGCTGGACTGCGCCCTTGATGATTACAACGAGGCAAAGAGAAAGCAGGACGAAGAGGATTACAGCGACATCAAGGATCTGAAAAAGGCCTATGACGACGCAAAGAAGGAATACAACGCCCGTTATTCGACAGACAGGGGCAGCGAGGTATCAAAGGCAAGAGAGGCTTATGAGAACGCTCTTTCCTCATACTCCTATGCCTCGGCTTATGCGGCTTCCAATCCTACAGACAGCAATGCGCAGACGGCGCTTGACGATGCCCGCACCAAGCTTAACAATGCGGAAAAGACTTTGAATGAAGTTACCGCAAAGAACGATGCGGAGACTATTGAGAATACATATGAAAAGGCCATGGACGCTTATAACAAGGCAAAGGCAGATATTGACACGGCTCATGACAATGCGGTAAAATCCACCGAGAGGGCTTACAACAGAGCAAAGACCAATTATGACACGGCTCTTGACACACTGGAAAACGCAAAGGACGGCAACGATCTTTCTCTTGACAGCTACAAGGACGCTATGGATAATGCGATCCGTGCGGAAGAGGACGCCAAGAAGTCCGTTTCCGAGGCGGAAAAGACCGTTGACGATGCAAAGAGCAGCTATGATCTTTCCGTAAGGAGCGCCCAGTCCACACTGACTTCCCTTAAAGCTGCTGCGGACAGGGAAAAGGTTTTATCGGAAAATGACACGGGGCTTATTTCTCTGGAAATACTCAAGGAAAAGCTGGATGACTGCGTTATAACAGCTCCCTGCGACGGCACTGTTACGGCAGTTTACGCCACTCCCGGAGCGGCTGCAACGGGTGTGCTGTTCATAGTTGAGGACACGGATAACCTTAAAATGACGGCAACCGTCAAGGAGTACAACATTTCCGAACTGCGTGAGGGACTTGACGTTACAGTTTCCATACCCTCTCTCGGCAACCGTGAATATGAGGGTACTGTAAGCAAGATAGCTCCCACGGGAGTTAAAGGCCCTAACGGCAAGAGCGACGGCTCGGCTTCCTTTGATGTGGAGGTGCTTATCCGCGACACTAAGGACACGGGGCTGCTTATAGGCATGACAAGCAAGTGCACGGCAGTTACGGGCAGCAAAGAGAATGCCTTTGCGGTAGGCTATGACGCTCTTGTGGAGGACAGCGACGGCAGCAGCTATGTTTACACCGCCGACCTTGTTCCCGGCGGCAACGGCACGGCTACGGCAAGAAAGATCATTGTGGAAACAGGCTTTGAGACCGACGCCGAGATCGAGATAATTTCCGACGAGCTGTCGGAGGGTATGACTATTATCAACAATTCGGGTGATGTTACCGACGGCGGACTTGTGATACTCGCAGATCAGCTGGGGGCTGCTCTTCAGAGTGCAGCGGCTGAATGATCGGGGGACTTGTCATGAAGAAAAAATTTGATACTCCCATTACAGGCACACGGCGGAAAAACGACTATGTTATCAGCACAAAGGACATTGTAAAAAGCTTTTATACAGGCACTCCCAACGAGCTTGAGATACTCCATGGAATGACCTTTAATGTGCCGAGGGGGCAGTTTGTTTCCATAGTGGGGCAGTCCGGCTCGGGCAAGTCAACGCTGATGAATATTATCGGCGCTCTTGACCGCCCTACCTCGGGGGAATATTTCCTTGACGGTACGGACGTTTCGAGGGCTACCGACAAGGAGCTTTCGGCGATACGCAACAAGCAGATAGGGTTTGTTTTCCAGACCTTTAACCTTATTGCAAGAACCTCTGCGCTTAAAAATATCGAGCTGCCCATGCTTTACAGCGGCGTTCCCCCGAAGGAGCGGCGCGAGAGGGCAAGGCAGCTGCTGGAAACGGTTGAGATGAGCGACAGGGCGGGGCATATGCCAAACGAGCTTTCGGGCGGTCAGAAGCAGCGTATTGCCATAGCAAGGGCTATGGCGAACGATCCCGACATTATCCTTGCGGATGAGCCTACGGGTGCGCTGGACAGCAAGACGGGGCGTATGGTTATGGACCTTTTCCATAAGCTCCACCGTGAGCAGGGGAAAACCATTGTACTGATAACCCATAACAATGAACTGGCTGCGGAAACGGACAGGATAATCACCATTTCCGACGGCAATATAATAAGCGATTCGGCGGAATCCACAGATTCCAAATCTTTAGATTCGAAATCTGCGGATTCAGAGGGACAAGTGAATGAAAAGGAGGCGGCGGAATAATGGGATTTTTTGAAAATATTTCCGTTGCCCTGGCGGGACTTAAATCAAATAAGATGAGGGCTTTCCTCACCATGCTGGGCATTATCATAGGCATAAGCTCGGTCATTGCCATAAGCACCTTGGGCAGCATTATGAACGCCTCCGTTATGGACATTTTTAATTCACAGGGCGGTTCTAATCTGGTAGGATTTCAGATACGCATGAAGCAGGACAGGGCAAGGGATTATTACTATAGTGAGGACCTTATAACCATTGACATGATAAATGACGTAGGAGAACGGTTTGCCGATGATATAGACGCTGTGGCTCTGTATTCAAACAGCAGCAGCGGAAGTATGCTGCTGCGCCACAAGGAATATGATGTTTCTCTTAACGGCGTAAATCCCGGCTATATCAAGCAGAGTATGAGCAAGGTAGTTGCGGGCAGGTGGATATCCGATAAAGACTGCGAGCAGAACCGAAGCACCTGCGTTATATCGGACAAAATGGCTAAAAAGGTATTCGGCTCGGAAAGAGGGGCTATCGGCAAGAACATTTCGGTCACTCTCAGGGACGGACGAATGCTGGACTTTACCGTTGTGGGAGTTTATCAGGAACAGCTTTCCGCCATGATGCAGGCAATGGTAAATATGATGGGAGAGGACTGGAGCGGCGACACATACATTCCCTACAGCGTTATGAACAGGGAGATAGACGGTGCGGTTGACGACACGTTTTTCTACTTCTACATAAACACCAAAAGCGGTGTTGACGCCACTACCTTCTGCGAAAAGGTAAAAAGCTACATGAACAATTCCTACTACCGTGAAAATGACGCTGTGGAGATATACTATCAGACGGCAGAGTCCCAAATGGCTATGATGGACGAGGTAATGGGGATATTGCAGCTTGCTATCTCGGTAATTGCGGGTATCTCCCTTTTGGTCGGCGGTATCGGCGTTATGAACATTATGCTTGTATCGGTAACGGAGAGAACCCGTGAGATAGGCGTAAGAAAGGCTATGGGCGCGCCAAATTCCGCTATAAGAATGCAGTTTATTGTGGAGTCCATAATCATTTGTCTTATAGGCGGAGTTATAGGCATTCTGCTTGGTATCGCTCTGGGCAACCTTGCGGGACTTATTGTGGGCACTATGGCGCCGCCGTCACTTAATTCAATTATTTTGGCTGTGGGATTTTCTATGGCTATCGGTATATTCTTCGGATATTATCCGGCAAATCGGGCGGCAAAGCTTGACCCTATCGAGGCGCTAAGATATGAGTAAAAATACTGTGCATTTATAATTTTGAGGCAGGTTCTGAAAAGACCCTGCCTCTTTGTTTTATTGGAGGAATTATATATTTTTATCTTCTGCATTGGAGATGACGTCAAAAACAAAGATATACAGTGCATAAACAAGCGGCTCGCATAAACCTCTTAAAGCGATCGTATAGTAAGCATTTCCGTACAGTCCGTTAAATGTTTCGTGAAGCATATTTACTTCAACTATTCCAAGTACATTATACAAAAGCGAGGTGGCCGCCAAAGATATTACGGCAATACGGATAAATCTGCGGTTTGCTTTTGCATTGACGATTTCGCCGCTGTAGGAGAGCATGACCTTCCCTATCATAATAAGAGAAATAACGGCAGACGCTGCTGTCGGAAGCTCTTTAAAGAAACGGAAAATAACAAGCTTCGTATATGCTTCGGGCGAATTTGCACTGCCCGAGGGCAAGTCCATGTATATATTGTAAAAAGGGAT
>CAMWLD010000155.1 GCA_947175005.1 uncultured Ruminococcus sp.
CAGGGCTGCGACCGTTTTTACATTTCCCACATTCTGCGGCTGGCGGAGGAAAAGGGCGTGAGGGTGGAGGAATATCCCCTTACGGGCTACCGCTGCTGCGGGATAATCAAAAATATGCCTGCAGATGCTTGATACAAGCGCTTGAAAATATTTGTGAAAGGTCAGCAAAATATGAATATCAAAAGAGATTTTCCCAAGGTAACAGTCACGGAAAAATGCAGAAAGCGGACGGCTTACGGTCACCCGTGGATATATGATAACGAGGTCGTAAACGCCGAAAGCCCCGAGGACGGAGGCCTTGCGGACGTTGTCAGCGAAAAGGGGCGGTATATCGGGACGGGGTTTTACAACTCCGCTTCAAAGATACGTGTGCGGATAATTTCCGACAATGCCAACGATAAATTTGACGGAGATTTTTTCCGCCGCCGCCTGGGATATGCTTACGATTACCGAAAGATCGTTATGCCCGAGAGGGACAGGGAATGCTGCCGTCTTATTTTCGGGGAGGCGGACAGATTTCCCGGGCTTACGGTGGACAGATTCGGAAGTCTTCTTTCGGTGCAGATATTATCTTTGGGTATCGAAAAGCGCAGGGATATTATTCTCTCCGCTTTGCTGGATATTCTGGAAAGGGACGGGGTAAGGATCGACGGAGTTGTACTGCGCAATGATGTGAAGATACGTGCCTTGGAGGGAATGAACGAAGAAAAGGGCTGGTATCTCAAAAAGGGCGATGTATCGCCTGTTACAATAATCACGGAAAATAATATCCGCTACAAGGTGGATGTAATAGAGGGGCAGAAAACGGGGTTTTTCCTTGATCAGAAGTACAACCGCCGTGCGGCAGCGGCTATTGCGGGAGGCAAAAATGTTATTGACTGCTGCACTCATACGGGGTCATTTGCATTGAACTGTGCCGCTGCGGGTGCTGACCATGTTACGGCAGTAGACGTATCGGAAGCGGCGGTGAAAATGGCAAGTGAAAATGCGGAGCTTAACGGACTTACGGATAGTATGGATTTTGTACGGGCGGATATGTTTGAATTTTTGGAGAAGCGATTGAGCGACCATGACAGATCTGCGGATTTTATAATTCTTGACCCTCCTGCTTTTACCAAATCCTCCAAAACCGTGGGCAATGCCAAAAACGGATATGAACGTCTGAACACCCTTGCCATGCGGCTTTTGCCACGAGGCGGCTGCCTTGCCACCGCATCCTGCTCCCACTTTATGACAGAACCTTTGTTTATGCAAATGCTTATGGATTCGGCCAAAGCGGCAGGGGTAGGGCTGCGGCTTATTGAGACAAGAAAGCAGTCCCCCGATCACCCGATACTCCCGGCTGTGCCCGAAACGGAATATCTGAAGTTTTGCTTGCTGCAAATAATATAGCGGCACGGTAGATTCACCATATCGGAATTTAGAAATATAAAAACGCCCTGCAAAGCGCAAGGCGTTTTACTAATTTTATGCAAAACGATTTTTAACCCTATCGGAAAAGCGGCGACGGGTACCGTCCGTCCTCTGCCATACGGCGAAATTCCTCGGAAACGCTTCCGAAATCCTCCATGTACGTCATACCGAACCACTTGTCATCGGTGGGCAGCACCTTAACGGATATGTCCCCCGACCCTATAAGCTTGTCCACAGCCATAGGCAGTATGCACTCCGCTGTCTCCAGCGTGCCCTCCGCATGGGCGTTTTCAAGGAAATTACGGAAAATATCCTCCAGCCTCCGAAGCATAGATGAGTCAAATCCCCACATATTCATGGAAACAAGGCTGTCTTCGGGAATTACAACAGGCTTGCCGCCACGTTCGCCGCAGACAGCGCCCTCCGGACTGCGGCTTATCCTGTAGGTCTCGTTGACCGAAGAGAGGCAGCCTAAACTGTCCACAGCGCATATGCCCCGGTTGACCGTGCCGCTGTCGCTCAGGGTATTTTTCAGCACAAAGCCGCCCATGCACTGCTCGCCCGATTTTCTTTCGGGAGATGTCAAAAAATTGTAAATGCTCTTATAAGCCTGTCCGCCGTAGTAATCGTCGGAGTTGACGATCAAAAACGGTTCTCCGCCTAAGGCTTCTTTCGCCGAAAGAACGGCATGAACAGTGCCCCAGGGTTTGCTGCGGTGAATTTTCGAAAATCCGGTATCAGCGGGCAGAGCAGTCTCCTGAAAGCAATACTCCACCGCAATATGCTTTGAAAGCTTGTCCCCTATTTTTTCCCGAAGCTGCCCCTCAATATCCCTGCGGGTCACGAAAATGACCTTGTCAAAGCCTGCCTTTACAGCATCGTAAACGGAATATTCCATAAGCAGCTCTCCCGACTTTCCCACAGGCGTTAGCTGCTTTATTCCGCCTTTGAAACGTGTTCCCATACCTGCTGCAAGTATCATCAATGATGCCGGCATTGGATATCGCCTCCCGTAATTTTTTGAGTCAAGATAATGGATTTGTTATAAAATTATTATACCAAATTTCGCGAAAATTGTCAAGGAAAATTTTGCCTTATACGTGGAAACGTTTTTCTGCGGACTTATTACGGTCGGGATATTGGCATTGTTGTACGGTCATTCCTGCCGCAGACCAATCATTTCCGAGTATACAAAACCGTCCTTACTTCATTTTCTTTTTGTATCCCGCAGGCGATATTCCCTCATGCTTTCTGAATACCGTGCTGAAATATACAGCGTCCCTGAAACCCGATTTTTCAGCTGCCTCCGTTACCGAAACATTTCTCTCTGTCAGAAGCCTTTTGGCTTCATCAAGTCTTATCTGTGTAAGAAATTTATTGGGACTGATATTCATTGCTTTTCCGAAAACCCGACAAAAATGCTGCGGAGTCACACCCATTATCTCGCTCAGCTGCGTCATTGAAATATCTCTGCGGAAGTTATCATGCATGAACCGCAGCACCGGAAGAAGCGCCGACATCTGTCTGCTTTTTGCGCTGTCAGCACCCGAATCCATGATCCTGTGAAATTCGATAAGATAATCATATATAAGCCCCGAACAGGTATGGTCGCAATAAAGAATGTCATTTTCCTGGGATATTACCATTTTGTCAAATAGCTTTTCCATAGCAGCGGTATCGGCAGACTTAATAACAATCGGCTCTGTCATTCCGAATCTGACCAGTATCTCATCGCATATGCTCCCTTCAAATGCAGTCCACCTTACGTCCCATGCTCCCCCGCAGGGATAATAGATATGCGGCTTATCCTTTGGCAGGAAGAAAATATCCCCCGCACCTATCGTCACTTCCTTTTCATCAAACAGAAGCATTCCGCTTCCCCCGGCGCAGCAAAGTATCTGATGCCATTTATAGCCGTCGGGTCGGTTGACGCGCCCCTGATATTCGCTTCCGCCAATGCCGGAAAGGAAAAACGGAAGAGTTCTCGCCTCGGGATTATACGGATAAATACTTTTTTCCAGCTTCATTTCCGCCCTCCTTGGGAATGTCGTTTACTATAATTATAGCCTCAATATCCCCATATGTCAACACTTTACTGAAATTAATTATTTTTTTGCCGGAACAAGCGTATTTATTATACTTTTTTCTTGATAAACTTTAGAATTTTTAACATTTGAATGTCTCTATTTATTCAGAATTTCATATTGTAATGTACCGTTTGCTGTGATATAATTAATATAACAAAGCATAACGGAGGGAATACAAAATGAAACGTTCGGCAAAAATCTTGTCTGTGTTTATGACGAGCCTGTTGGCTTTTTCCGGCTGCACGGAGGATAATACCGCTTCCGCTGCGCCCGAAACCGAAATTACAGCCGCCGAAAGCATGGCGGCAACCGAAAGCCCGGCGGCTGCCGAAACTTCCACGACCGAATCGGAGGTATCATATATGGAAAAAGTCAAGGATAAATTGGCAGAAATGCCGCCCGAAGAAATACTTGCAGAGCGCGAGGGTATGACATATCCCTCATTTGAAAAATACACATATTATTCCAATACAGCAGAGCGTGATACTCCAGTGAATGTGCTGCTGCCGGCAGATTATTCCGAGGAAAAGGAATACCCCGTGCTGTATATTCTCCACGGATATTATGACAATGAGGACTGGATGACAAGAGATATTGTTCACATAAGCACAATGCTGACAAATCTTGCTGCTGACGGTGAAGCGGAGGAAATGATCGTTGTATGCCCCTACATCTATTGCAGCAAGGATATGCCCTACTGTACGGGAATGGACGCAGCAAATACGCTGAATTACGATAATTTCATCAACGATATGATGACCGACCTTATGCCGTTCATTGAGGAGAATTTCTCTGCGGCAGAGGGAAGGGAAAAAACGGCGATAACAGGCTTTTCCATGGGCGGAAGAGAATCGCTTTTCATAGGTGTTTCACACCCCGAAAAATTCGGATATATCGGCGCTGTATGTGCGGCTCCCGGTCTAACCAAGGGCACAGGCGACCCCTGGATGCTGGAGGAAGAACAGCTCACATTCGGTGAAAACAAGCCTGAACTGCTGCTCATAAGTGCAGCGGAGCATGACGGCGTTGTAGGTGCAAATCCCGCAAAATACAAGGCGCTTTTCGCAATGAACGGCGAGGAATATCTTTGGCACTCAATGTCGCAGACAGGTCATGACCACAGCAGCGTTACCCCTCATCTTTACAACTTTTTCAGAATGATATTCCGTGATATTGAATGATTTTTTTATAAAAATATTCCGCTGATAATTATTTTATAAATTTTGGGAGGAGTACAAATTATGAAAACAAGATCGGCTAAATATACCTCAGTAATTCTTGCGTCATGTATAGCGCTTACATCCTGCGCAGCTTCGGCAGAGGCTGCCGAAAGACCGAAAGCAGATCCCGACAAGATCATATATGCCGACAGCTACAATTTTGAAAAGCTTAGCTTCGGTAACATAAAAGAAGCCGAATGCTCAATACTCCTTGAAGCCGAAAATGCGAAGGGAGTTCAGGTAAGCGCTGCTCATGAGGGCTTTTCAGGCACAGGCTATGCGGATATTACCGATAATACCGCATTCAGTCTTTCCGTGGATATTCCCGCGTCACAGTTTTACAAATTAACGGTAAGGCACCGTGCGGACGGTCACAAGGAAAATCCCCTCAAATTCAATGGTATGAAAGCAATGGACGTTTATTCCGAAGCGGGTGACTGGCAGGAAACCACCGTCAACGGGATTTACCTTGAAAAGGGTAAAAACGAGATCACTCTCGGGGACGGCTGGAGCTATTTTTCGCTGGACTGTATCAAGATAGAAAAGGGCGAGAGCCTTAGTGACAGTCTTTATGAAAATGTTTCGGGAACGCTCTGCAACCCTTATGCGAATCTGAAAACACAGAATATCTATCAGTATCTCAAGGCTGTCTACGGTAAAAGAACTCTTGCGGGACAGTGCACAAATTACGGCACAAATACGGAAACGGACGCGCTTTATTTGGGATATGGAAAATATCCCGCTGTGCGTACATTTGATTTTATCTATGACTCTATCAACAACTGCAAGGGAAACCCGCAGGCAAAGGACGTTGATCTTGCCATACAATGGTCAAAGGACGGCGGACTTGTGGCGTTTGACTGGCACTGGCACGCCCCCTGTCACGAAGCCCAGTTTTACACCGATCAGACCTCTTTCAAGCTAAGCGATGCTGTTACCGAAACCGACCTTGCAATGCTTTCCCCCGAAGAAGTAC
>CAMWLD010000156.1 GCA_947175005.1 uncultured Ruminococcus sp.
TTATTAAATCTTTTATAAATTTTATCATTCTCGAGAATTTGTAATATTTTATTCATAATTTATTTATATAAGTCATTGCTGGAGGCAAGAGGCAAGAAGCAAGAAGCAAGAATTTGGTATCGGTGAAAATGCAGAATAATATTTACAAAATGTTTCGGAAATGTTATAAACAGCCCGAAATACAAAAAAGTTAAGCAGAATTTTTTCATATAGGTCTTTATTTTTCATTTTGAATGTGATATAATAGAAATAATTGGTGGTTGGACGTGTTCTATGAGTTTTGGGAGAGAGAGGAGAAACAGGTATGAATTTGTTAAAAAAAATAATGTGCGGAGCGGGCTTGGCGGTTGTTATGATGATGTGTTCATGTGCGAATGGGGAGGAAATGTCGGATAATATTTCGGAAAGCGCTGCCGAAGCATACACGAGAGAAACCGAGATTGCGGAGAATGCTTTATCGGAAGCGGCGGATAACGGAAATGAGGATATTTCATATGTCGGCGTTACCCATAAGATAGAAAGCTATTACAGCAGGTATATTTCCTTGAACATTGAGGAAAATGAGATCGCACGGGAGGAAATTGAGGCGGCACAAGCACCCTCGGAGGGCGGTACTTTTGTAATATTCAGGGCTGCGGACAATGAGCCTGTAAGATACAGGGAGAATCTGTACGGAGCTATGAAGCAGTTCGAGGAAAATTATTATATTATCGGGGAAAATGAGGTGTATTTTACAAGGCTGGAAAAATACTACGATACTTATCATTTGGAGAAAGCGGATATTTTAAATTATGTTTTCACGGAATACTGGATCGAGGGCGGCGAGGTTTATTATCTTGACAGGTTAAACGGTAAGCTTGTAATATGCGGCGAAGACCCTGTTCCGAAGCAGTTTCACGAAATGGCAGAAGCAGATATGATAAAATAAAGCAGGTGATAAATTATGGCGGAGGCTGTGGTAAACGTTTCGTCGATCGAAAGCGTGATAGCGCTTTTCGGGAAGTTTGACGAAAATTTAAATCTTATACAAAAGCAGTATCAGGCGGCAGTGCTGGCGAGGGGGAACGATATCCGCATAAGCGGGGACGAGGCAAATGTCAAAAAGGCGGAGGCGGCGGTAAGGGCGCTGGCGGAAATGGCGGACAGGGGCGAGCAGATAACCGAGCAGAATCTGCGGTATATTTTCGCTATGGTGGAGGAAAATGCCTTGGAAGAGGCTGTGAAGCTTACCGACGGCGGAATATGCGTTACAGCGGGGGGCAAGGTCGTAAGGGCAAAGACTTTGGGGCAGAAAAAATATGTGGACGCCATAAAGAACAACACCGTGGTAATGGGCGTAGGCCCTGCGGGGACGGGGAAAACCTATCTTGCGGTGGCTATGGCGGTAAAGGCATTCAAAAATCACGAGGCAAGCAGGATAATCCTTACCCGCCCTGCGGTGGAGGCGGGGGAAAAGCTGGGCTTTCTGCCGGGGGACTTGCAGAACAAAGTCGACCCTTATTTACGTCCGTTATATGACGCGCTTTTTGATATGATGGGGGCGGAGGTCTTTTCGAGGCATATGGAAAAGGGCAGCATTGAGGTAGCGCCTTTGGCGTACATGAGGGGGCGCACTCTTGACGACGCATTCATAATTCTTGACGAGGCGCAGAACACTACGCGGGAGCAGATAAAAATGTTCCTGACCCGGCTTGGCTTTGGCAGCAAAATGGTGATAACGGGGGACATTACTCAAATAGACCTGCCCGACGCTAAAAAATCGGGTCTGGTGGACGCTATGAATGTGTTAAAAAATGTGGAGGATATTGCCATTACGAAATTTACCGAAAAGGATGTTGTAAGGCACAAGCTGGTGCAGGATATAATCAGGGCGTATGAGAAAGCGTATAGAAATTGATTTTGGGAGTGGTTTATTATGCCGAAGGTAAAGGTTTATGTGAAGAACAGTCAGAAAAATGTGAAGATACCCGTGGGGCTGCGGCTGCTGGTAAGAAAGTGCTGCGCTGCGGTGCTGGCAAACGAGCATTTTCCGGGGAATGCGGAGGTCAGCGTTTCCTTTGTGAACAATGCGGAGATACGCAGGCTGAACAGACAGTTCCGAGGAAAGGACAAGTCTACGGATGTGCTCAGCTTCCCTTTGGGAGAAAACGGCGTTTACGACATCAACCACGAGACGGGGGCTATGCTTTTGGGAGATGTGGTCATTTCCATGGAAACAGCGGTAAAGCAGGCGAGAGTTTACGGGCATTCTCCCGAGCGGGAGGTGGGCTTTTTAACGGTTCATTCAATGCTGCATTTGCTTGGGTACGATCATGAAACTTCTCCCTTGGACGCGGCGAAAATGCGGGAAAAGGAAGAGGAGATTTTGGGTGAACTGGGGCTTTCCCGTGAGATGACTTTTACGGAAAACGAGGGCAAATGAAAGAAAATATAAAGGGCTTCTTCCGCTCGTTTACATATGCGGCGGCGGGGGTGAGGGAGTGCGTAAAGAAAGAGCGGAATATGCGGTTTCATCTGTGCGCGGCGGTGACTGTGATTTTATGGAGCTTATTTTACGAGCTTACAACCGGGGAATATTGTGCGCTGTTTTTATCAATCGGCTTTGTGATAGGTTCGGAGGTCATGAACACGGCAATAGAAGCGGCAGTGAATGTTACGGAAAAGGTAAGTCCCCTTGCCCGTACCGCAAAGGACTGCGGGGCGGGAGCGGTGCTAATAAGCGCCGTTACGGCGGTTTGCTGCGGTATTGCCCTTTTTGGGGACGGTGAAGTTCTTAGAAATATTTTAGATTTTTTTACGGATAATCCTCTTGCGTTAGCGGGCGCCGGGGCATGGGTAATATTTGCGGTGATCTTTATATTCGG
Source organism: uncultured Ruminococcus sp. (assembly GCA_947175005.1). Classification (GTDB taxonomy): domain Bacteria; phylum Bacillota; class Clostridia; order Oscillospirales; family Ruminococcaceae; genus Huintestinicola. The sequence continues at coordinate 2,865 of CAMWLD010000156.1, forward strand.
AAAAAATACGGAGAGAAGCATAAAGGAGAATGAAAAGTGATTACAGGTTTACAGCACGTGGGAACTCAAACTATAGAAACAGAGCGGCTTATACTGCGCAGATTTTCATACGAAGATACGGAAAATGTCTTTAAAAACTGGGCAGGCGATGAAAAGGTGCAGTCAATGTATTCCGAGCCTGTTTACCCTGACTGTGAGGCGGTAAGAGGTTTGCTGGAAAAATATATAAATTCCTATGAAAGGGACGATTACTACCGCTGGGCGGTGGCGCTAAAAGGTACGGACGAATGTATCGGGCAGATAGCTTATTTTCTTGTGGACAGCAAAAACCATTTTGCGGAGATAGAGTATTGTATCGGCAGTGAATTTCAGTGCAGAGGGTATGCCACGGAGGCGACAAGGGCTGTTATAGAATACGGCTTTGAAAAGATAAATCTGCACAAGGTTCAGATATGTACAAAGACCATAAACGCCAAGTCAAAGCGTGTTATTGAAAAATGCGGCTTTACATACGAGGGGACTTTGCGGGATTATTTCTTTATGAATGGCGAATATGTGGGACGGCATTATTTTTCAATGCTGCGAAGTGAATTTGAGAAGCGTGCCCATGAGACGGACAGGTAAAATGCTTTACCTGCGGTAAAAGGAGAATAGATCATATGAACACAAAATCGGTATTTATCACTATTGCGGGGAGGGCAAATGCGGGGAAATCCTCGCTGCTGAACGCACTTGTGGGGGAGAAAATAGCCATGGTGACGGACAAGCCCCAGACCACCCGCACAAAGATCACGGGAGTGGTCACAAGGGGAGAAATTCAATATGTTTTTATGGACACCCCGGGTATCCACAAGGCGAAAACAAAGCTTGGGGAGCATATGAACAAGGCGGTTAGGGACTGCATTTCGGATATTGACGGTATAGTCTATATGGCAGATGTTACCGCTAAAATAAACGATATTGACAGGGCGGCAATGGCAGGCTTTAAGGGGACGAAAATTCCCGTTTTGCTGCTGCTGAACAAGATTGACCTTCTTCAGGATAAGGGGAAAATTGCGGAGAAGATCGCCGAATTTTCCGAGCTTTGCGAATTTAAGGCGGTCATTCCCGTAAGCGTGCGTGAAAATGACGGCTTGGATATTTTAATGGAAGAGATAACCTCTCTTGCGGCGGAAGCGCCCCATTATTTCCCTGAAGATTCGGTGACGGATCAGCCCGAAAAGGTGATAATGTCGGAGATGATAAGGGAAAAGGTAATGCTGCTTATGAGAGATGAGATTCCCCACGGGATAGCGGTCACCATAGAAAGCCTTGATGAGAGCGTGACAAAGGGCGGGGAGGATATTTTGAATATTTCCGCTGTTATCTACTGCGAGAGAGATTCCCATAAGGGAATGGTCATAGGCAAGGGCGGGAGTATGCTCAAAAAAGTGGGGGCGCTTGCCCGTGAAGAGCTGGAGGAATTTTTCCGCATAAGGGTGAATTTACAGCTTTGGGTAAAGGTGAAAGAGGACTGGCGGAACAGAGAGGGACTTATCAGAAACTTCGGGCTTAACAATGATTGAAAATTACTGCGGTTACGGAATTTTTTGACAGTCTTGTTCCGACATTATCCGACTAAATTTTTACAATTATAAAGAAATGTTTTCGGGAAATAATTTTTAAAGAGGGGAATGTAATTTTTCCCTTAAACATCTCTTGGAGGTTTGTTATGACCGATACATTTTCTTTGGATAGATGGAGCGTTTTTGAGAACAGCGGCAGGGTGTCCGATTACCTTTATTACAAAGGGATAGGGGTGCAGAAGATCTCCCGGCCCATGGAGGCGGCTAAAATTGCTGAGGACGGTACAAGGGGTAGTGATAGGGGTGAGGGAACAGGGGGAGAATGACAGGATAGTTAAGGTGCTGTCCCCCGAAATGGGCGTTATCGAGATAACCGCAAAGGGGGCGAAAAAGCAGAACTCGTCGGCAAATTCCACCTCGCAGCTTTTTGCCTGCGCCGACTTTTGCTTTAACGAGCGGAAGGGACGGTATTATCTGAACAGCAGCAGCGTTAAGAGGATTTTTTACGGGCTGCGTTTGGATGTGGAAAAGGTGGCGCTTGCCTCTTACATGGCGCAGGCCATAGGCTTTGCGGTAACGGAGAATCAGACGGCGGGGGACGCTTACAGGCTGTTTATGAACAGTCTTTACATGCTTGCGGAGAGGGGTGGAGAATGCGGCTTTGTCAAGCTCGTTTTTGAGCTTAGGCTGACGGCGGTGCTGGGTATGCTGCCGAATCTCCTGGGGTGTGCGGAGTGCTTTCGGTTTGAGGATGTGGAGCTTACATTTATTGTAAATCGGGGGATTTTTTTATGCGGCGAGCATTTGGCCGACCGCCGCAGGCATGATGATATTTGCGTGGAGGTAAGCAGGGGGATATTTGACGCGATGCAGTTTATTTGTCTTGCGGATATGAAGAAGGTTTTTAATTTTAAGCTGTCGGGCAACGCTTTGGAAAAGCTGGGGTTTATTTGCGAAAAATATTTTTTGCACATGATGGGGAGAGGGTTTAAGACACTGGATTTTTATAAGTCGATCGCTAAATAACGCTCAAACGCCGAGGGGATTTTTCCCCCTCATGCGCCGGGGAAATGGCTTATTGTGGTATACTGTGAATTTGTTTTTAAAAAGCTTTTATTTGTCGGTAATTGTGAGTTTCCTGTCAAATGAAATGTGACTTTGTTTATGAAAATGCGAAAGTTGGCTGGCAACTGCAAGTGAAGGTGCAAAGGGGGACACCCAAAGAGAGGGGAGGGGGG
>CAMWLD010000157.1 GCA_947175005.1 uncultured Ruminococcus sp.
TTATAATATATGATACTTCGCCTGTCAAGGTATTTCGGCAAATTTTAATCTAATTTTAATGGTTCTAATTTTACAGAGGATAAAGAATATATAAAAAACGCCGCAAACCCTTTTGTGTAAAGAGTTTGCGGCACTTGATGATGTTGTATATGATTTTAATTTATTAAGAAATTATGTATCTGTAAAACAATGCTGCAAAATGAAAGCGGAAAACAGTTATTATGCAATCAATTATCCTCCGCAATAATCCCCAATCTCTCCAAAAACTCCTCTCCGCCCTCATCAAGAAACATATACACAATTTTTTCCGAATAATACTTCGCCTGCCGTTCTGCCTGCTTTTCCGACAGGTCAAAGCCGTTTATCCACTGAAAATAATGGGTCAGCTCATGTGCAAGAGAGGCGGCTGTGCTGCATAATGCGGAAAATGTACCGTATTTTTTGACCAAGGCAGTATAATCTCCTGCGGAAATTTTTGCATAAGGCTCCAGCGTTCGGTCAAAAGGGGCAAAGAAAGTTGCGGACACAAGCTCGCCGTCCAGCGACCTTATAAATTCAGAATTTTTTATGTACACATTAACACGAATGGGAAATTCATAATTTCGCCGCAGCCATTTGGCAAAATTTAACAAAAACAGCCGTGCATTGCAGTCAATATTGCCGTTGATACTTCTGTAAAAATGCAGCCGCAAGCCCGTTCGCCGCTGCATTCCGGGGGTGTAAAATTCCTTGTATTTTTCGCATTTCCAGGGATTCACGGCATTTTACCTCCCGTGAGTTTAATGAAAATTTATCCGCTTTTACAAGCAGCATAATTTTTCGGTAACTGTCAGCAAACGATCTGTTTTAAAATTTCCCCTCTGCCCACGTTTATCACCTTAAAGCTTATGCCATTCTCATTGCATTTTGCAATCTGCTATCTGATCTTATCCGTGCATTTGAGATACTTATACACAAATCTGTCACGCTTTGTCAGAATAAGCTCCGCCATTATCTTGTTGTAGGCATTTTCCGCTGCTGCTAGCTCCTCCGAGGTTATCCCTCCGCCGAAACGGGCTTTCAGAGCGGCGGAAACTATATCGGTGCAGCCTGCGGGCATTCCGGATTTTTCCAAATGCGCCCCCAGTTCCTCCGAGGGAACGTCCGAAAGGCTGATGTTACGGGCTTTTGCAGCTTTGGCAAGAAGGCGGTATATCAGGACTGCCGCCTTGTCGGGAGAGGCTTCGCAAAGCCGTCCCCTGCGGCGCAATATCAGTTTACGTCTGCCGATAAAGCCCGAAACTGCAAGGGCTGCGGCGGCTATGGGAATAAGGATAGCAAACAGGACTTTGCCCACGGCGGCAGCGGTTTTGCGGAACTGCTCATTGTCTGTCTGTGTGGTTTGCTCGGAAGTGTCGGGGCTTTCGGGCGGGTATGTGCCATTGCTTGGCGCGCTTGACGCGCCTGACTCGCTTTGTTCGTCTTGTTCGCCAATGCCGCTTTGTCCTCCGGGAGCAATACCTCCGGGATATGCGCCGGGAACGGGTTCGGCAGGATCGAGAGAGCCCTGCTCAAAGCCAGCCTCGCCGTTCGGATCGGTCTCGCCTTGCTCCGTGCCGCTTTGCTCTATGCCGTTTTCGGGAGTATTGCCGAGGGGGGGGGAGGCATTTGGGTCATTATCGGGATTTGCAGGGAGGGTATTATCCGAGCCGGGTTCGGCGCTGAAGGTTTCGGAGACAGTATTATCCGAGCCCGATTCGGAGCCGCTGCCGTTAATATTGCTGTCCGTCCCTTCGGGCTGCACGGTAACAGTATCTGCGCCCTCTTCGGTATTCCCGGCCGTGTCAAGCTGAACGTCGGGTACGGTAGTATCGCCTGTTTCATCCGTGCCTGCGGGGGCGTTGCTCACATCGCTTACAGCGGTCTCAACAGGATCGCTAACAGTTACTTCCGTCATGTCACCTGCGGCATTTTCGGGATTAACAGCAGTCGTTATGGTCATATCCTCTCTGCCGAATATGGGAGGCTCGGTCTCAACGGAGGTTATAACGGACGTTTCCTCGCCTGCGCTGTTATCAGCGCTGCCAGTGACGGTAATGGCTATATTGCCGTAACCGGGGGTGGCTTCAAAGGATATCCAGCCCACATTGTCCACATATACCTCCACCCATGCATGAGCGCGGCTGTCGGGCACGCAGACGGTAACGATACCGTCATCGCTTCTTTCGGTCGTATGCTCCAGATCGTCCGACTTAACGATAAATCCCTCGCAATATCTGGCGGGAATGCCCCTGCTGCGGCAAAGAAGTGCGGCGGCGGTGGCAAAATGGGTGCAGCTGCCCCGTTTGTTTTCCGTTAAAAACCACTGGGCAAAATCCACGCCAAAGGGCTTTTTTCCTGCGGTAAGGTCATAGCTGCACTCTTCGGCAAGCTTTGTCCTGATATAGCTAAGTTCCTCGTAGACGGTCACGCCCCTGTAGTCCTCGAAAAATTCCTCGGAGGCGGTAAAGGTCTCGGGCACTTCCAGGCAATAGGTATAGGCATACGCCCTCATGGCTGCCTCGTCCCGCTTGGTCTCGCCGTTAAGGGTAATATACCGTGCGGAATCCATTACCTGCTCCCGCCAGTTGCCTGTGGGGAAATAAACGCCGTACCGCCTGCGTTTGCCGTCGGTTTCAAGCAGCCCTGCGGCATTGGAGGGGTAGTAGCGGACGGAATTTGACATACCCACATTGCGCACTGTAACGCTTTGGGTGGAAAGTCCCTCAAAGGGGGGTGTGCTTTTTAAAATGCGTGCCGGAAAAAATTCCTGGCTTGTGAGCTTGCTTTCAAGAATGGGCAGCTCTTCACCCTTTACCCAGCGCGAGCCTTGGTATTCCGCAGCGGTGAAGCCCTTTAAGTAAAGGGTATCGGTGTTTTCGGGGAGGCTCACGTAGAGCATGGCGTTGCCGTCAAATTCCACGCTGTCTACATTGCCCAGCTTGCCGTCATGAGTAACGGAGGGGTTGTCCGAGGGAAGAAATGCGTCCGCCAAGTCCTCGGTAAATTTTTCCCAGGAAAAACTGCGCATATAGACCGAAAAGGCTGTGCGGAAATTTTCCACGGAATCCGGGCGGATATGTCCGCTTGCAAACAGGGCAGCCCCCCCGAAGCAAAGCAGCATAGCAAGAAACGCCGCCAATGCGCTTTGGGAGGAGGTCTTGGAAAACAACCCCCCCGCACTCTTGTCTGCAAAAAGCCCGGTGCTTGTTATCTCCGCAGCCAGTGCAGCGCACCAGGAGGCGCAAAGCAGTGCAAACGCTGCATAATCGGGCACAAGCCCGAAATACAGGCAGACCTCCGCCAAAGGAAAGGTCGCCATGAAAAAGAGAATGAGAGAGGGTCTTTTGACTATCCCCCGACAGGCGGCTGCGGTCACGAGCAGGATAATAAAGCACAGCGCAAGACCAATAAAGTCATCTCCGCTCGTTCCCGGATTTTTTTCAATAATACCCGCAATGGCAATATCGGGGTCAAAAAGGGGCAGGTCACGGTATTGGGTGAAAAAATCCCCTAAGATGACGTTTACGGCAGCCATGAACCCTGCGGCGATCTTGCGTACATTCGCTATGCCGAAAAGCAGCAGGGCGATTACCGAAAAGCTTTCGGCGTTTTTTGCCTTTTGGGAATTCTCGGGACGTATGCCATCAAGGGCATAAATAAAGGAAAACCAAGCCCAGCCAATGGCGGCGGCTGTTATGGCGGCCGACTTGGAAAAGCAGTCTATCCCACGGTTTTCCATAGCGGAGAGAAAGGAAAAGCACGAACCGAAAATGCCCGCAACGGCAATGATAGTCCGCAGCAGGATATAGGCAGGCTGCCCCTTTTCCGAGGCTATATGCACCCCCATGGAAACGGTCGGAAAACCGCTGTTATCGGCTTCGGGGCGTTTTTTCGGCAGGCTTATGCCTTTAAATAATCTCTTCATCGTTATCCTCTATGTGAACAGTGATGTATTCGGTGCTGCTGCCCTGTGCATTATCGGAGCTATTAGCACGGTTAGCACGATCAACAGGATATATGCCTGCGAAATCTGCACCGCAAAGGACTTTTGCGGCAGCAAGGCAGTCTGCGCCGTTTGCACAGTGAAATGCAGGCGTGCTTCCGATCATCATGCTGACGGCAGAAGTGTTTTCGGGAACGGCAATGCACACCTGCGCCCCTTCCTGCACCAAATAATATGCCATACTTATAAGCTTTTCCAGCCGCTTGTCCCGTTTGTCGGGAGTGTTTCCGATATTGTCGGCATTGCTGTGATCGGCATTGCCAAAGTTGGCGCCAAACCCCGCAGAAAGGTCGGCGGTAAGGAGGAAATGACCGCTGCTGTCGGGGGACATTACACGGACTATGTCCTTATCAAATCGGGCGGAAAGCTTATGGTGAAGTCTGGAAAGCCTGTCCCCGGGGATAAAATCACGGTAGCCGCTGACATCGCCGAATGCGCCGCTGTCTCCCTTGCTGCCCTCGTCGTTTCCCGAGGCGGCAGACCTTTCCTGCATAAGGGCGGCAGCCTCCTCCGAATATTTCGCCTCTACCTTGGGAATGATACACACCCTGCCTATCATTCCCTCGTTTTTGAAAAGCTTCACCGAAAAAAGGTGCAGCAGATCGTATACCTTTACATATTCAAGGAACACCCTTGCCTCGCCGCAGTTTTTTGGAGTGATCCCCACGGTCACAGTCTGTGAGGAACGGGCGGGGAGGGGGATATCCGCCGTCTGCCGCCTTGTTTCACCCGTTGGCAGGTAGGTTATCCTCACGCCTACTCTTACGCCCGACATGGGGAAAAAAGAGTTATTCACAAGAGTTATCTGCGCCTCTCCCTCATTGCCTTTGAATATGGCGGAGGAATTTTTTTTAATGCTGTGAGTGAGCAGCTTTGCGCTGACCGCCAGCTGCACTGCCATAAGAACAGGCAGCGCCGTTACCGAAATAAGGATGATGTAGGAAAGATTATCCCTATAGAGGGGATAGAAGCATATAGCTGTTATGAGAATGAAAATATATAAAATTCTTGACATATGTTGCCTGTTCACTTCCGTTGATTTGATTTTGCGGGCAGTATGTAGATGCGGCTGTTCACTGCTTAAAAGAAAAATTACAGCAAGCCGTTTGCGATCATATCGGCAATTTTATTGATATGTTCTTTTTTGAACTCCAATAGATTTAAACCCGCAGTGATTATTTCCTTTGCTTTCGGTATCATAGCCTCTTCCAATGCCAGAACAGGCAGCATCAATAAAGGGATTCTGGGGTCGGGGCAGCCGTTTATGAATGAATTGAAATCCTCCCAGGATAAAGTTCTTATTTTATAATGTCCCTCTATAGCTCCTATTTCTTTATCATTAAAAATAAATAATGTGGAATAAGGATGAAATTCTATTCTGAAATTATAATTGTTTTTTAAATTGGATAATTCAATTGAATTAGGATCGTCAACATATCCGCCATTCTCATCCAATACATCCTCTGAGAACTGAACAAAATCATCGACCCATTCTTCGGCGGAACTGAAATCATAATTTTCATATATAAAGTCCGAAAGGCTGATATCTTCTTCTTCATCCAAAGCATTTGGAAAAGATGTTGAGATAAAATAAAGCCAAAAGGAATTATTACCGATAATAGCTTCAATATCATTT